>NZ_DDOD01000010.1:0-27250 GCF_002341485.1 Brevundimonas sp. UBA2503
GAAGCATACCGGCGGGTTATCAGCGCCCTTTCCCGCCGCATGAAACCGAAGGCCCTTGAGGTCGTGCTGGACATACTGTCCGCCGAGGCCGAGCTGGCCCGCTCAAGCAACGTCGTGCCCCTTCGCGGACCCTTCCGGCGGGATGATGCCCGGCAGGCCTATGGGGAGGCTCTGGAGCGCGTCCTGGCCCTCATTGAAGGGGTCCGGTCATGACCGCCCGCGCCGAACTGACCGACGCCCAGCGCGCCGATCACCACGTCCGGCGAGAGGAAATCCTCAAGCGGAAGGGGATGGTGCAGTCGGCAGGCGGCGACCGAAAATCAAACGGACAAAATGTCCATTTGAAATCCTATGCCAAACAGACCGCCGACACCCTTGGCGTCGATGAGCGGACCGTTCGTCGAGACCTCGCGCGCGGCAAGAACATCACCCCCGACGTTCTGGCGGAGGTCGCCGAGCCCTCCCGCTATCGCCTGCGGATCGAGGCCGCCATAGAATCGCTTATCGCCCTGCTGGACGAGATCGACGGCGATCCTGACCTAGAGGACAGCGGTGACAGCGAACCGTCGCTATGCGGCATAGGTGTGAATCCGTCCGTCGCAAAGGGAAAGCATTTCGCCCGAGGAGTGCACCACGACCTTGAGGACGAGGACGAGGGTTACGACCCATCGGAGGCCGCTTTCGTCATGGACCAGACGCGCGCCGGGAAGGCGTGGGCATCGTGAAGCGTTAGGGCTGACGTTGGGACTGCGCAGCCCCATCCCGCTTAAACATTGAGAATAAACAGGAAATAGGAAGGGCTGGCGGAGACGGAGGGATTCGAACCCTCGGTACCCCTTACAGGGTACGACGATTTAGCAAACCGTTGCCTTCAGCCACTCGGCCACGTCTCCGGCAGGCGCCGTCGATAGCCGAGCCGGCGCGGGTGCGCAACAGGCTGTTCAGCAGTGATGACAGGCTTGTGCGTTAACGGGACAGTCAGCCGCATGTGGTGTGGTGTGGGCCACTGTCGACAGGAAGCCGCCCTGCCCCATGCCCAACCCGCTCGCCAATGCCATCGCCGATGACGTGACCGGTTCGACAGGCGAGCTGGATGCCGCAGGCCTGCAGGCGCTGGCGCGCGCATCGCTGTCGGACGACGCTTCGGCGGACGAGGCGGCCAGTCACAAGCGGGGTCCCTTCCGGCCCGGGGTCTGGCTGAATGCGCGGGAACGGGCGCGCGCGCGCCTGTCGGTTCACTATTTTCATGCCATCGACGTGCTGGTGGCAACGATCGTCACCCTGCTGAGCCTTTTCCTGCTGACACCGCAGGGTCTGGGCCAGGCGAGCGTCGGTAATGTGCTGCCGGTGGGTCTGGGGGCGGTGGTCACCCTGGGCCTGATGCGGTCGATCGACATCTACCGCTTTGGTCGGGACACCTCGGGCATCATACACCTGGGCACGGTCGGCGGGCTGGTAATGGTCGGCGGTCTGGCAGCCGTTGCCGCCGGGCTGGCTCTGGGCGGCAGCAATTTCACCCTGTGGCTGGTCTGGCCAGCCCTGATGATCGTCAGCCTGTACGGCCTTCACCTGTGCTGGCTGGAGTTGATCCGGCGCATGCGGACGACCGGAGCCCTGACCCCCAACGTCGTGCTGGTCGGGGCCACCAAACATGCCGAGGCCATGATCCGCGAAGCCATGCAGCGGCGCGACCTCAACATCATCGGTGTGTTCGACGACCGCATGGCGCGGTCCCCCAAGGCGGTCGAGGGCGTGCCGGTTCTGGGTGACAGCGAGGCGCTGATGGCCCATCGCATCCTGCCCTATGTCGACCGCGTTGTTCTGGCCATCGATCCCAAGGCGGAGGAGCGGGTGCGCGACCTGACCCGCCGTCTGGGCGCGCTGCCCAATCCGGTCAGCCTGCTGGTCGATACGGCGGACGGAAAACTGCGCGCGGCGGCCATGGACCGGTTGGCGCGGACCCGCCTCGCCCGCCTGAACGGGCCAGTCGATGACGACCGCCGGGCCTTCAACAAGCGGCTGCAGGACATGATCATTGGGGGCATCGCCCTGATCCTGCTGATGCCGGTCATGGCGGTCATTGCCGTGCTGGTGAAGATGGACAGCCCCGGGCCGGCCTTTTTCCGCCAGCGACGCCACGGCTTCAATCACGAGGAGATCGTGGTCTGGAAATTCCGGACGATGAAGCAGGAGGCGGCCGACGCCACGGCCAGTCGCCAGGTCACCCATGACGACGACCGCATCACGCGTCTGGGCAAGGTCCTGCGCTCGACCAGTCTGGATGAGCTGCCGCAGCTTCTGAACGTGCTGAGGGGCGAGATGAGCCTGGTCGGCCCCCGCCCCCACGCCATCGGTATGAAGACCGGTCAGATCGAGTCCGCGCGACTGGTCGCCGACTATGCCCACCGCCACCGGATCAAGCCTGGCATGACCGGCTGGGCCGCCATCAAGGGCTCGCGCGGGCCCCTGCACACGGCCCAGGATGTGCGGCGCCGCGTGCAGCTGGACGTGGAATATGTCGAGCGGCAGTCGTTCTGGATGGATCTGTGGATCATGATGGTCACCGTGCCCGTGCTGCTGGGCGACCGGCTGGCTGTCCGGTGAACGGCGGGTCCTGATGTTCTGGCGCGGTGTCTGGGGCTATCTGCCCGCCAATATTGTTCAGGGGCTGGTCGGCTTTCTGACGCTGGTGCTGTTTACGCGCCTGCTCAGCCCCGACGACTTCGGGCGCTATGCCGTCGCCTATGCCGTGTTCAGCCTGACCCATGTGGCGGTGTTCACCTGGATCGAGGCGGCCATGGCGCGCTTCTGGGCCGCCGAGAGCCAGGGGCCGTCGCTGGCCGACCATTTCGCCGGTCTCTATCAGGCGACCTTTGCCCTGACGCTGATCTTTCTGCCGGTCATGGGGCTGACCCTGTGGCTGTGGCCCATGGACATGGAATTCCGTATCGCCGTGGCGGTCGGCGTGGCCGGTGTGCCGATCCGCTGCTTCGCTCGGCTGGTGCAGGAGCGCTATCGGGCTTCCGGCGAGGTCACGAAGTCGGCGCGGCTGGACATGCTGACCAGCATCGGCAGCCTGGGCTTTGGCGTGATCTTTGCGCTGCTGGGGGCCGGTGCTGCGTCGCCGCTGCTGGGACTGGCACTGGCGCCGCTGGTGCTGCTGCCCTTCGTGCTGCCGGCCGAGTTGAAGTTTGCACGAGGCGGTCGAGCCGATCCGCAGCGGCTGCTGTCCTATGCCCGCTATGGCTATCCGATCGCTGTGTCGCTGACGCTGACCCTGGTGCTGAGCTCCACCGACCGGATCCTGCTGGCGGTGTTTCTGGATGAGGCCGCGACGGGCGCCTATCACGCGGCCTACAGCCTCGCGAACCGGACCCTGGATGTGCTGTTCATCTGGCTGGGTGCGGCGGGCGGGCCAGCGCTGGTCATGGCACTGGAGCGGCACGGTCTGTCCGGATTGAAAGAAGCCGCGCGCGAACAGGCCTCGACCTTCCTGTTGATCGGCATTCCGGCGGCGGTCGGTCTGGCGCTGGTGGCCCGGCCAATGGCGGAGTTCATGATCGGTGAGGATCTGCGCGGGGCGGCGGCGGCCATCACCCCCTGGATCGCCTTTGCGGCCCTGATGTCGGGGTTGTCGAGCTATTACTTCGGACAGGCCTTCACGCTGGGCAAGCGCACCAGTCTGCTGTTTGTGACCATGGCCATTCCGGCGCTGGCCAATGTCGTGCTGAACCTGATCCTGATCCCGGCCTACGGGGTCATGGGCGCCGCCTGGGCCACTGCGGCCAGTCTGGCACTGGGCCTGACCTCGGTCATCGTGATCGGGCGACGGGTCGTGGCCCTGCCCATTCCGGTCGACAGCCTGATCCGCATTGCAGTAGCCTCGGTGGCGATGGCCGCCGTGGTCATGGCCCTGCCCTCACCGGGTGGCTTCGTCGAGCTGATGCTGGATGCCGGGGTGGGTGCCGTCGTCTATGGGCTGGTCGCCATTACGCTCAATGCGGCGGACGTGCGCGATGTGCTGGTGGAGCGCTATCGGCGGCTGAAAGCCCGGGGAGCCCCCGTATGAGCCGCGCGCGGATGACCGACAGCCCGGCCTATGCGGCGGCCCAACCGATCCTGTCGGTGCTGATCCCGTTTTTGAGGGATGATCCCGCCGCGCTGCTGGCGCGGCTGGACGCCGAGGCTTCGGCGCTGGGCGGGGCCGTCGAACTGGTCGTGCTGGACGACGGGACGGGCGACGCGGGCCTGACCGCCGCCCTCACCCGGCAGATCAGGGAGGCGCGACTGCCCGTGCGCCTGATCAGCCTGACCGCCAACGAAGGCCGGTCCCGGGGCCGCAACCGGCTGGCCAGCGCCGCGCGGGGCCGGACCTGGCTGTTCCTTGACAGCGACATGCGGCCGGACCGGCCGGACTTCCTGAAGGCCTGGGTGGCCTTGGTTCAGAAGGACGACCCCGCCGTCGCATTCGGCGGCTTTTCGCTGCTGCAGGCACCGACGGACGCGCAGTTCGCCGTGCACCGGGCGTTGGCGCAGCGATCGGAATGCCTGCCCGTCGAGGTGAGGCGCCTGACGCCTGAGAAATACGTCTACACCTCGAACCTGCTGGTCCGGCGAGATGTGTTCGAAAGCGAGGCCTTTGATCCCGGCTTCACCGGCTGGGGGTGGGAGGATGTGGAATGGGCCATGCGGGTCTCGCGCGCCCACCCGGTCCAGCATGTCGACATCCCCGCGACCCATATGGGGCTGGACACGGTCGAGAGCCTGATACGCAAGTATGAGCAGTCGGCGGGGAATTTTGCCCGGGTGATCGCGCGGCATCCGGACATCATCGCCACCTATCCCAGCTATCGCGCGGCGCGATATATCCGTCGCCTGCCCGGACGGGGAATGCTGCGAGGGCTTGCCCGGACGTGGGCGCAACGAGACGGATTGCCGGTCGCCAGCCGGGCCTTTGCCCTGCGATTGTACCGCGCCGCCCTCTACGCCGAGGCCGTGAAATGAGCCGGGTAGCCATTATCGTCCCCACACTGCGACGCCCCGAGGGGCTGGTCAGCGCGCTGGCGTCGCTCATGGCGCAGCAGGGTGTCGAGGGGTGGCTGACCGAGGTGGTGGTGGTCGACAATGACCGCGAGCCCAGTGCGCGCGCGGTGGCCGAGCGCTTTCAGGGACAGGCCTTTCCCGTCGTCTATGTGCACGAGCCCACAGTCGGGGTGGCCTCCGCGCGCAACGCCGGGCTGGCCGCGACGGACGCCCCGCTGATCGCCTTTCTGGACGATGACGAGATCGCCTCGCCCGGCTGGCTGGCCGCGCTTCTGGCCACGCAAGCGAGCAACGGCGCGGATGTGGTGTTCGGCCCGATCCGGGGGCGCGCGCCTGAGGCCGCCGCCGACGTTCGCCCGTATCTGGAAGCGTTCTTCGGGCGGGCCGGACCTGACCGTGACACGCTGATCGATCACCCGTTCGGCTGCGGAAACAGTCTGATGGTGCGGGCGACCGCCCTGCCCGGCCCGGCGCCGTTCGAGGTGCGCTGGGACCAGTCGGGCGGCGAGGACGACGCCCTGTTCGCCGCCCTGAGCGCGCGCGGCGGCCGGTATGGCTGGTCGGCGGCGGCATGGGTGGACGAGGTCGCCCCGGCCCACCGGGCCAATCTCGGCTATGCCCTGTCGCGGGCCTTTGCCTATGGCCAGAGCCCGGCGCAGGCAGCCTGGGCGAAGCGGGATGTCGCCAGTGTAGCCAAATGGATGGCGGTGGGTGCGGTGCAGGTGCTCGGCTGGGGCCTGATCGCAGTGCCGCTAACCCTGCTGCGACGCCCCGGGCGCGCCCGGGCGCTTGACCGGGCGGCGCAGGGTCTAGGCAAGATCATGTGGATGCCGGGACTGGAGCCGCGCTTTTACGGCGCCTCGGAACTGCAGCGACTGGACCGCGCCGGGGGCTAGGCTGACCGGCGGCGCAGCAGGGTCGGTGCCCGATAGGTCGACCGGTTGACGACCACCCCCGCGATACTGCCGCCGACAGCTTCGATCTCATCGCGCAGGGCGACGGGCGCGGACGCCTCGGTCGCCTGACCGGCCACCACCAGCACAGTGACGTCCGCCAGCGGGGCCAGAACCAGCGCCAGATCGCTGCGATCGGCGGACGGGGCGTCGATGACGATGGTCTCGGCATGGGCGCGAATGGCGTCCCAGTAGCGGCTGTCGTCGGTGGCCTCGGCGCGTTGGCCGGAGCGCAGGATTTCCTGATTGAAGCGGGTGACCCACAGGCGACCACCCAGAGCCGGACGGGCGGTCAGCAGGCGTGCGGGGGCCACGGCTTGGCCGTCCCGCCCCACCAGCGGCGGGCTGACGGCAAAGAAGCTGGATCCATCGGGCGATGCCTGGGCAGGGCGCCCGAGCTGGCCGAACCGGTCGGGTTCGCGGCCCACGGTCTCCATCTGGCCCTGCTGGACGAGGTCGGCATCGATCAGCCACACGGGGCGGCGGGCGCGCACGGCGGCGAGGCGGGCGTATTCCCGCGCGACGGTCGAGGTCCCCTCGCCTGCCAAGGCCGAGACGAACAGGATCACCCGGCCGCGATGCCGACGGCCCGGCCCGAGGGCGGCCCACAACTCTGCCATTTCAGTTGTCAGGTCGATCATCGAATCGCAATCACACGCGCCACTACACCGATGAAGCTAGCACGCCCGCGCACTCATCGAGCCTTCATTGGCGCGACCGCCAGAACCGGCATGTCGAGGGTGCGACCCACCACCTCGGCAGTTGCGAAATCGCGCCGCGAAAAGATGCGCGCAAGCCCGACGCACAGGGCGGTAAATCCGGCAAACAGGATCACCAGAGCCAGCAGGGGCAGCTTCAGGCTCTTGCCGGTCGTGGGCGCGGTGGCGCGTTCGATCACGGTGACATTGTCGGCCCCGGCCTGAACCAGCGCGCTGTCGGCGCGGCTTTGCGAGGCGCGCTGCTGGAACTCGCGGATGTTGGCCGACAGAACTTCGCGTTCGCTGGACAGGGTGGCGTTCTGCGATTCGACCTGCACCAGCTCGCTCTGGCGGGCCTTGATTTGCGCCAGCTGTCCATCAAGCGTCGCGAGCCGGGCCTGAAGCGAGTCGCGCTCGGCCTGAACGGTAATGCGGGTGGTCTCCAGCTCGGTCCAGATCGGGTTCGGACCCGTGCGCACTTCCTTGACGCCAACACCCCCGCCCGAGGCGACATAGGCCTCCAGCTGGGCAATGCGCGCCTCGATATCCCGAACCGGCTGCGAGTCCGGCAGGTAGCGCGCCAGCAGGGCCTCGCGCTCGTTGCGGGCCTGAAGAATCTGGTCGCGGGCCGAGACGTTCAGGTCCTGGGACAAGGCAACCTCGGGCGGGGTGCGGGCCAGCTGTGCCTCAAGGGTCTGGAGACGTTGATCCGTTTGCCTCAGCAAAGCCTGGGTCGAGAGGCGGTCGGCATAGACGGTCTGGTAGCTGGTCGCATAGCCGGCCTTGGCCGCCGCGAAGTCGCCGATGTCGTTGGAGCGCAGGAAGGCCTGATACTCGGCATCGGCCTGGGCGAGGTCGTCCTCGAAGGCTTGCTGCTGGGCCAGGTTGGCGTCCGTCGAGCGATCCGTGAACAATTCGCGGCGATAGGTCAGATAGGAATCGACGATGGCGTTCAGCACGGTGGCCGAGCGCGCGGGATCTGAACTTTCATAGCCGACGGCGATGATCGGGCTGCCCGGGGCGACCCCGATCGCCAGACCGCCCTCCAGCGCCTTCATGGCCTGGGCTTCCTGGACCGCCCGGCTGCCGCTGGCCTTGTCGCCAAGGATGGCGGCCGGGCCGAGGGACTGGATGACGCGCTGTTTGACTTCCTGGCTGCTGAGGATGGCGGCTTCCGACTGGGTCACGGCATCGCCTTCCGGGGCCTGACCGCGTTCCGCGACGCCGACGCGGGGCTGGTAGACATATTCCTGGCCCACGCCGGCGAAGATCCGCGCCTCCGCCGTATAGGTTTTTTGCAGGGTCATCACCGCCAGGGTGCCGAGCACCGCGATCACCAGAAACACCACCAGCATGATGCCGATCTGACGGAACAACAGCCCGACGATGTCCGCCAGGTCGTACCGGGGTCTGGCAGAGGTGTAGGCGGTGGAACGCATACGGGGGGAGAATCCTGTCGGTCGGGTCAGGGTGATCCTCTGCCCCGCGCGTTAACCATCGGTTACCCACGTTCACCGACAGTGCAGGGGCCATGGTCAGAATGAGTCGAGGTAAGCCCGAATGACGGTCGATCGCAGACACCTGCTTCTGCTGGGCGTGGCGCTGGGTCTGTCGGCCTGTGGGGGCAATGCGGGGCGCATGCCCTCGCCCGGGTATGGCCGGGCGGACGCCGCGACCGCACCCGGGGCCTTCCCGGACATCCCGTTTGCCGACTGGACGGATGCGGAGCCCGAATACGTTCTTTACCCCGGCGACGAGATCGAGGTCGCGACCCCGACGGCTCCGGAGCTTACCCGCACGCTGAAGGTCGGGCCGGACGGGCGGGTGTCCCTGCCCCTGATAGGTCAGGTGATGGCGGCGGACCGCACGCTGTTCGAGCTGGAATCGGATGTCAGCGCCGCGCTCTCGACCCAGCTGGTGCGCCCGGTGGTCGAAGTAACGCTGAAGCAGGCAGGGCCTGTAAGGGTCTGGGTCGACGGAGAGGTGCGCACCCCGGGCGTTTACGAGATGCTTGGCGACATTGATGCCTATCAGGCGGTCATTCAGGCGGGCGGCTTCCTGCCCACTGCAAAACTGACCCAGGTGGCCCTGATCCGTCGGGGTCCGGGCGGCCGGCGCATGATGCGGGTTCTGGACCTCAGACCGCGCCGGGGCGAGATCGTGGCGCTGCGACGCGGCGACATCCTGTTCGTGCCTCGCTCCAACCTGGGCGAGCTGGCCAATTTCTTCACCCAGATCCGCAACGCCCTGCCCGTCGGCTTTACCTATTCGATCAACGGGCAGTATCAGCAGTTCTAGGCTGCGAGGGTAGCGGTGCCGGCGTCGATCCAGCGGCGGGCCGCACGCTGGGCCTCGCTGATTTCCTCGCGGTCCATCTCCATCGACATCTCGCGGCGATAGTCGCGCGCCTCGATCGAGCCCTTCATGGCCGCCAGATTGAAGATCATGTGGGCCGAGACCCGGTCGAGGGGACAGCCCCCCTGCCCGGCCGAATACATCAGGCCCAGTTTGAACAGGGCGTCGCCGTCCATGTCCGGGGTGGGCAGCGGCAGGCCGCCCGTTTCAGCGTCTTGCGCGAGTTCTTGCGCCATCATCACCAGTCCCTCCAGCCAAGGCCTTTCTGGCCCGCCGATGGTCTGGATAAAACAGCCGCGGATTGAAGTTAGCGTTAACAGCAGAGGCGCCGACGACGACTTTTGTGTCACCAAGTCATGAATGCAAGTTACTGTATTTACTTGCTGTAAATCGATTGTTCAGAGCCGGTTTACGGTTGACGCTGCGGATCAGGTGTGCCGTGCACGCTGGCCGAACAGCAGCTTGCGGGCCTCTTCGGCGTCCTTGCCGGCGGCAGCGAGATTGCCGCGCAGGGCGTCGCCGACCGCCCGACCAGCCTTGACCCCGGGCCTTGCGCCGACCCGCTCCATCCAGGCGGCGAGGTTTGGGAATTCGGCCAGGTCCTGGCCCTGATGCGTCGGCAGGATCCACGGCCAGATGGCCATGTCGGCGATGGAATAGTCCCCGGCGACAAACGCGCGGTCGGCCAGTCGACGGTCCAGCACACCATAGAGACGGTGGGTTTCGTCGGTATAGCGGCGGACGCCATAGGCGATCTGGCGCTGGTCCTTGATCATGGCGGGCGCGTACTGGCGGAAGTGGTGGGTCTGGCCCGCCATGGGGCCGAGGCCACCGACCTGCCAGAACAGCCACTGATCGATCTGGGTGCGGGCGCGGACGTCCTGCGGATAGAATTGGCCTGACTTGAGGCCCAGGTACTGAAGGATGGCCCCGGACTCGAAGATCGACAGCGGCTGGCCGTCCGGGCCTTCCGGATCGATGATGGCCGGCATGCGACCATTCGGGCTGATAGCCTGGAAGCCGGGCTCGAACTGTTCGCCCCGCCCGATGTTCACCGGCTTGAGCTCATAAGGCAGGCCCATCTCTTCCAGCGCGATCGAGACCTTCCAGCCGTTCGGGGTCGGCCAGTACCAGAGTTCGATGGGTCGGGTCATGAGGGGCCTCCTGCGCCTGGCCTTTGCATCTGGGCACCGGGACGACCCGTCACAAGGGGCGCTCGCCGGGCCTTCCTGACCAGAGCGTTCAGGTCGGGTTCATTTCGGACCCGACAGCCTGTGCCCATCGCGGTCGGCTCCGTCGATCCACCGGACCCCTCACCGGAGTAGTGTTATGAGACACCTTGCCCGCGCGGCCGTCGTCGCGCTCACCATGGCCACCCTGGCCGCCCCCGCCATCGCCGAAGCCCAGAGCCGCCGCGACCGCGACGACCGCCGTGAGTGGCGTCAGGACCGTCGAGACGACCGACGGGACTATCGACGGGATCGCCGCGAAGACCGGCGCGACTGGCGCAGTGATCGCCGGGATGACCGGCGCGACTACCGTAACCATCGCCGCGCGGACCGCTGGGACCGCAACAATCGTGACTGGTGGCGCGGTCGGTCCGACTTCCGTGATTTCCGCGGACACCGCAGGGGCTACTGGTATGCGCCGGGATACGGCTATCACCGCGTCGAGCCGCGCTATTACGGCTATCGCTGGCAGCGGGGGTCGCGCCTGCCGTCGACCTATCACCGGTATTATGTGCGAGACCCGTATTACTATGGTCTGAGGCCGGCGCCGCGCGGCTATCGCTGGGTCCATGCGGACAATGACATCCTGCTGGTGGCGCTGGCCACGGGCGTCATCGCCGACATGGTGCTGGACATCTGGTAGGTACCCGGCAGGATTGGGCAGGAAGCCCCGCGCGGTTCGCCTCGCGGGGTTTTCTGTGTTTGAACAGGAGGCGGCGCCATGGTCAGGTTTCGTTCACATACGGTTCAGCCTGGCCCTGCCAAGCCTAGGGACAGATCATCGATCGGGATGACAGACAGGGGCGACAAGGACATCGAGATGAAACGCACTCTTCTGGTCTTCAGTGCCCTGACGGCGTTCGCGGCTCCCGCGATTGCGCCTGCAGTCGCTCAGGCTCAACAGGCCGAGGCCCGCGAGGACCGCGGCGACCGCCGTACCGAAGCCCGGACGGAGCGACGCGAGCAGCGCCGTGAGGACCGCCAGCAACCCAGGATCGAGCGGCCGCAACCGCCGCAGGACCGTGGCGGTGGACGTCAGGACCGACGCGAGGACAGACAGGATCGGCGCGAGGATCGGCGGGATGACCGTCAGGATCGGCGCGAAGATCGTCGGGAGGATCGGCAGGACCGCCGCCCCGATACGCGTCCCGACACGCGCCAGGATCGCCGCGAGGATCGGCGGGACGACCGTCAGGACCGTCGCGAAGACCGGCGGGAAGATCGTCAGGACCGCCGTCCGGATAATCGGGATGACCGTCGCGACCGCCGGGAAGACCGACGCGAGGATCGTCAGGACCGGCGAGAGGACCGCCGGGAGTGGCGTGAAGACAGGCGTGAAGACCGTTTCGAGAACCGTCGCGACCGTCGGGACTATCGCGAGTTCCGGCGCGGCTGGAACCGGGACAACTGGCGCCGCGACTGGAACCGCAACCACCGGTCAGACTGGTGGCGCAACCACCGCTCGTTCCGCGGCTATTCGGGCGTGCGGATCGGCTTCTATTTCGCCCCGGACTACGGCTACTATTCGGTGCCGCGTCAGTACTGGAACCAGCGCTGGCACGAGGGCCAATACCTGCCGTCGATCTTCTGGCGCTACCAGTTAAATGACTATCGCACCTACGGGTTGGGCTTCCCGCCCCAGGGCACGCGCTGGGTCTATGTCGACAACCACATCTATCTGATCGACGACTACGACGGCTACATTATCGAGGTCGTCTACGACTTCTGGCGCTGGTAGGCGGCAGGCCAAATGAGGAAGGGCCCGGAGAGCGATCTCCGGGCCCTTTTCACGTCGGCGCTCAAGCAGCGAGGTGCCGCGCACCGAGCGATAGCGCCAGGTGTTAAATACCCAGCTTGGCCTTCAGGATGTCGTTGACGGCGGCCGGGTTGGCCTTGCCGCCGGTGGCCTTCATCACCTGACCGACGAACCAGCCGAGGGCCTGGGGCTTTTCGGCGACGGCGGCGGCCTTGTCGGGGTTGGCGGCGATGATGTCGTCGATGGCCTTTTCGATGGCGCCGGTGTCGGTGACCTGTTTCAGGCCGTGCTTCTCGACGACCTCGGCGGGACTGCCTTCGCCGTTCCAGACGTGGTCAAAGACCTCCTTGGCGATCTTGGAGGAGATGACGTTGGTCTCGATCAGTTCGACCAGTTCGGCGACATGGGCGGCCGGAACCGGGCTCTGGTCGAAATCCAGATGGTCGGCCGCCAGGCGCGCCGACAGCTCATTGGTGACCCAGTTGGCGACCAGTTTGGCATCCCGCCGCCCTGTTCCGTTTCCTTGGGCAGCCGCCTCGAAATAGTCGGCCTTGGCCTGTTCCGAGATCAGGACGATGGCGTCGTATTGCGACAGGCCATAGTCGGCCATCAGCCGCTTGCGCTTGGCATCGGGCAGTTCCGGCAGGGAGGCCTTGATGCTGTCGATCCAGGCCTGTTCGATCTCGAGCGGCAGCAGGTCCGGGTCGGGGAAGTAGCGATAGTCGTGCGCCTCTTCCTTGGAACGCATCGAGCGGGTCTCGCCCTTTACCGGATCGAACAGGCGGGTTTCCTGGGTGATCGATCCGCCGTCCTCGAGGATCTCGATCTGGCGGCGGGCCTCGTACTGGATGGCCTGGCTGATGAAGCGGAAGCTGTTGACGTTCTTGATCTCGCAGCGCGTGCCCAGATGGCTGAAGTCGCCCGTCGCCTTGAAGGCGTCATAGCCCCCGGCGCGGCACACCGAGACGTTGACGTCAGCGCGCAGATTGCCCTTTTCCATGTCGCCGTCGCAGGTGCCCAGATAGATCAGGATCGTCCGGATCTTCTTGACGTAGGCGACCGCCTCTTCGGGGGTGCGCAGGTCCGGACGCGAGACGATCTCCATCAGGGCCGTACCCGACCGGTTCAGGTCGACATAGCTCTCGGTCGGCGACAGGTCGTGGATCAGCTTGCCGGCGTCCTGCTCCAGATGCAGGCGCTCGATGCCGACGTTGAAGAAGCTGCCGTCCTCGGCCTCGACCTCGACCACGCCCTCCCCGACAATGGGGTGGTACAGCTGGCTGATCTGATAGCCGGTCGGCAGGTCGGGATAGAAATAGTTCTTCCGGTCGAACTGGCTGAATTTATTGATCTGCGCATTCAGGCCCAGACCCGTACGGACGGCCTGCTCCACACAGAATTTGTTGAGCGTCGGCAGCATGCCGGGAAAGCCGGCGTCGACCAGCGAGACCTGCTCGTTCGGGCCGGCGCCAAAGCCGACGGCGGCGCCCGAGAACAGCTTGGCCTTCGAGGCCACCTGGGCGTGGATCTCCAGCCCCATGACGATTTCCCAGTCGCCGGTGCGGCCCTGGATCAATTTGGTGTCGGTCGCGGTATCAGTCATGCCCTGCTTCTAGGTCTGTGGCGTTATCCGGGGAAGTGATTTCAGGCTTTCTACGGCGAAACAGCCGCAAGAAAAACAGGCTGAGGAGGGCGCCGATAGCCACGCAGACCAGCCCGATGAACACAAGCACCACTCCGGAAATCCGGGCGTCGAAAGTGCCTGCAGGCATGTAGAGAAGCGACTGGCCGTTCTGCGGGTCCGCGACCAGCCAGATGCCGAGAGCGACCCAGACCACCCCGGTCGCGGCCACCAGAACACCTGCGACCGCGACGATGCCGAGCGGCATGAACACCAGCAACAGGCGCCGTACGGTCGGGACTGCGGCAGGATCACCGAGGGCGCACCTGTTCAGGCGAAGGCGCCAGACCAGCACCGCCATGGCCAGAATCGAGCCGAGAATCAGTCCCCAGTTCAGCTGGTGCTGCCCCTCGGCATCGCCCCCGGCAACGCCGACAAACAGAACCAGCAGGCATAAGGGAAGCGTCAGGCCGTAAACGACCATGGCAAACCGTCGAAAGAGCCTCGAGAATTTGCGCCCCATGCGCCAGTCTTAGGGCGCAGGTCGCGTCCCGTGAAGGTGTCCAGACAATCCCGTCTTGAGCCTGTCGTGAAAACGGGGTTCTCTGGGCGCGACGTTAACCTTGGAGACGCCCGCCTTGTCCAAACTCATTTCCGCCCTCGCCGCCGCCGCTCTCGCCACCGCCAGCCTCGCCGGTCTGACCGCCTCGGCCCATGCCGCTGACACCGCCGTCATTTCGGTGCACGCCAATCCGACCATCGACAGCTCGATCAAGGATCTGCTGGCCGATCCGGACACCGCCGCCATCCTCGAAAAGCACCTGCCCGGCATCGGCTCTCACCCCGCCCTGCCCCAGTTCGAGGACATGACGCTGGCCGAGGTCGCCCCCTATTCCGAGGGCGAAGTGACCGACGCGATCATCGCCGCCATCGACGCCGACATCAAAGCGCTGGAAGAGTAGGTCGCGCGCTTGTCATCCCGGAAGCGCCGCCGGCGCTATCCGGGACGGCAGGTCGTTGTGTCTGTCGCTCCCGGAACTCGCGCCAGTGAGTATCCGGGAGACGTGTTGCTCGGAAGATGCCTTCTCCCGGACAGACGGTCCCCGTCTTCCGGGAGTTTTGATTTTTGGAGGGTGGGCGTCCCGGATATTCGCTGCGCGAATTCCGGGATGACAATGGGGCACAGCTTCAGGCCCTGCGCTCAGGCGTCAATCGTCCAAGCCAGCGCCCGCGCCTCGGCGGAAGGTGAGCAGAAGTATCAGAAGAGCCACTGCCCATATCGCTAAGCCAACCAGACCTTGTTGAGCAGCATATCTGTGGGTCATGAACGGCAGAGGCGAAGCTGGATTCCAGAGCGCCAGATATAGCCAAGTGCCAACGAATTTAGCTCCGGCAAGCGAGAGCATCCAAACCGCTGCAACCTTGCCAATTGTGAGCCAGCTCACGTCAGCGCGTCGCGCGAAGACACTCCAGCCCAGTATGCTGATGGCCGCAGCACTCAGAGAGCCCAGAACGATGTATTCCCAAGCCGTCCACGACAGGCCGTAAGACTGGAGCCAACCCATCAGGAACGGCAGGACGCCCGATACAACGGCTGTGGCAAGCCACATTGCCGCGGGAACTTTCCTCACCACCACCGCTCCGGCTTGGCGACGAAGCCGGCCGACTGTTCCAGCACGTCTGCCACCTGGAACACGGTCGCTTCGTCCAGCGCCTTGCCGATCACCTGAAGGCCGAGCGGCAGGCCGCCGCTGTCGACTCCGGCAGGGACGGAAATACCGGGCAGGCCCGCGAGGTTGGCGGTGACGGTGAAGATGTCGTTCAGGTACATCTGGATCGGGTCGATCTCCTTGTCGCCGAGGGCAAAGGCGGCCGAGGGCGTCGAGGGGGTCAGGATGGCGTCGACCTTGTCCCAGACGGCATCGAAGTCCTGGGCGATGCGGCGGCGAACCTTGAGGGCGCGGACGTAATAGGCGTCATAGAACCCCGCCGACAGCACATAGGCGCCGATGGTCAGGCGGCGCTGGACCTCGGTGCCGAAGCCTTCGGCGCGGCTGGTCTCGTAAAGATCGGTCAGGGACTTCGCCCCGGTCGCCCGGTGGCCAAAGCGCATGCCGTCATAGCGGGCAAGGTTCGACGAGGCCTCGGCAGGGGCGATGATGTAATAGGCCGGCAGGGCGTATTTGGTGTGCGGCAGGCTGATCTCGACGATCTCGGCGCCCGCAGCCTTCAGCCACTCGACGCCCTTGTCCCACAGGGCCTGAATCTCGGCGGGCATGCCGTCGACGACGTATTCCTTCGGCACGCCGATGCGCAGACCTTTCACGCCCTTGCCGAGGCTGGCGGTCCAGTCGGGGGTCTCGACGTCGAGGCTGGTGGAGTCCTTCGGGTCGAACGAGCACATGGAGCGCAGCAGGATGGCGGCGTCCTCGACCGTCTTCGTGATCGGCCCGGCCTGATCCAGCGAGGAGGCGAAGGCGACCATGCCGAAGCGGCTGGCCCGGCCATAGGTGGGCTTGATGCCGACCGTGCCGGTGAAGGCGGCGGGCTGGCGGATCGAGCCGCCGGTGTCCGACGCCGTGGCGGCCAGGCACAGGTCACCCGCGACCGCCGAGGCCGAACCGCCCGAGCTTCCACCCGGTGTCAGCTCTGCATTGGAGGTCTTTGATTTCCAGGGATTGCGGACGGGACCGAAGGCCGAGGTCTCGTTCGACGAGCCCATGGCGAATTCGTCCATGTTGAGCTTGCCCAGCATGACCGCGCCGTCGGCCCACAGATTGGCCGTGACGGTCGATTCATAGGGCGGGACAAAGCCCTTCAGCATGTTGGACCCGGCGGTCGTCTGTACGCCGTCGGTGCAGAACAGGTCCTTGATGCCCAGCGGTGCGCCCTCGAGCGCCCCGCCCTCCCCCCTGGCCAGACGGGCGTCGGAGGCGCGGGCCATGTCCAGCGCCTTGTCGGTCGTCTGCACGACATAGGCGTTCAGGGCCGGATTGGCGGATTCAATATTGGCGACAAAGGCGTGGGTGATCTCTTCCGACGAGAAGTCGCGGGCCTTGAGGCCGTCCAGCACGGCCTTGAGGGTCAGTTTGGTCAGGTCGGACATACTATTCGACCACCTTGGGCACGACGAAGAAGCCATCCGCTGACTTCGGGGCGTTGGAGAGCACGTCGGCGACCTTGTCGCCGTCGGTGACCACATCCTCGCGCAGGCGCAGGGGCTGGGCCACGTTCGAGGTCATGGGCTCGACGCCGTCGACATCGACCTCGTTCAGCTGCTCGATCCAGTCCAGGATGCCGCTCAGCTCGCGGGCCAGCGGCTCCAGCCGCTCCTCGGGGGTCTTGATACGGGCGAGATGCGCCACCTTGCGCACCGTCGCGGCGTCGATCGCCATTCCGGCCTCTCCACAACACGGGTGAACGGGCACGCGGCCCGACACGGCGGGATTAGCGGGACAGACCCGGTTTCACAAGGCGGCGGCGTGAAGCCTAGCGCGCCGGGGTGACGGTGACCGTCTCGGGCACCGCGCCGTCGGGGCCGGGCGTGAAGCTGAGGATGATGGCCGTCTGGCGGCTGCCGATCTCGCTGGTGGCCTGATCCATCACGCTTTCGCTGAGGCGCAGTTCGACCCGGCCCGCAGACACGGCCTGGATCTGGTAGTCGAGGTAGTCGCCGATGCGGAACACCCGCCAGCCCTCGGCCGGGCTGTGGTAGAAGGCGATGTAGGTATAGAGGCCGTTCATCGCCGGATCGCCGCCTGCCGTGCCGAACATCTTGGCGGTCAGATCGCCCTGATCCGGGAGATAGTCGAGCTCGACCACCGCGGCAGCGGTCTGGAGTGCGTCGTCGGTCTCGGGTTGCAGAACCACGGCCTGACCGGCCTCGACCAGGGCGCCGCCCGGCGTGGGGGCCGGGGTCGATGTCGGCGCGGTCGAAGGGTGCTCGGCGGGCGCGGGGTTGTTGAAGCCTTCCCACGCCGCCGACAGGCGATCACACCCGGCAAGCCCGCTGATCAGCAGCCCGCACGTGCCCGCAATCATGATCCGTTTCATACCCGACCTCCCGTTTCCCGCGATCAGCTTCGACCTTGCCAGCCCCGGCGGCAAGGCCTATCGCCTGCCGCGTGTCTGTCCATGCCCTGCCTGACCTTGCCGCCTACTGCCCGCCCGGCACCCCGTGGCTGGGGCTGGACCTCGGCAGCAAGACGATCGGCGTTGCCGCCTCGGACGCCACGCGCATGATCGCTTCACCGTTTGAGGTGATCCGCCGGACGAAATTCACCGACGACGCCCATGCCCTGTTCCGCCTGATGGACAGCAGGGGGGCCACGGCGCTGGTCATCGGTCTGCCGCTCAATATGGATGGGTCCGAGGGGCCGCGCGCCCAGTCCAGCCGCGCCTTTGCCCGCAATATGGACCGGCTGCGCGATATTCCGGTCGCCTTCTGGGATGAGCGCCTGTCGACGACGGCGGTCGAGCGGTTCCTGATCGACGACATGGACATGAGCCGGGCGCGGCGCGGTCAGGTCGTGGACCGCAATGCCGCCGCATGGATCCTGCAGGGTGCGCTGGACAGTCTGCGCGGCTGATCGCGGTTCGCGCTTTCGTTTTGTCGCACATGGGACTATAGCCGCCCGTCGATGGCTCGCCCTGACTCAGACCTTCTGACTGTCATTCAAGAACGGCTGAGGCCGTTCCCCCGCGACCATTTCCTGTCCGTCACCGACCTGAATGCCCAGACCGCCCGCGACCTGCTGGAGCTGGCCGACAGCTTTGTCGAGCTGAACCAGGGATCGGCCAAGTCGCTGGACCTGATGGCCGGGCGCACGGTCGTGAACCTGTTCTTCGAGAACTCGACCCGCACCAGCGCCTCGTTCGAGATCGCGGCGCGGCGACTGGGCGCCGATGTCGTCAGCCTGAGCCCGCGTTCGTCCTCGGTGGCCAAGGGCGAGACCCTGATCGATACGGCGGCGACCCTGAATGCCATGAAGCCGGACATTCTGGTGGTGCGCCATTCGGCTTCGGGGGCCGCCGACCTGTTGTCGCAGAAGGTCGGATGCGCCGTGGTCAACGCGGGGGACGGCCGTCATGAACATCCGACCCAGGCCCTGCTGGACCTTCTGACGCTCAAGCGTGAGTTCGGCGACGTCGGCGGCCTGACCGTGGCCATCTGTGGCGACGTGGCCCACAGCCGGGTGGCGCGATCGAATGTGGCCCTGCTGTCGATGATGGGGGCCCGGGTGCGGCTGGTCGGACCGCCGACGCTGGTGCCGGGCGATGCCGACCGGTGGGGCTGCGAGGTGTTCCACGACATGCGTCAGGGGCTGGAAGGCTGTGACGTGGTCATGATGCTGCGCCTGCAGCTGGAGCGGATGCAGGGGGCCCTGGTCCCCTCGACGCGGGAATACTACCGATTCTGGGGGCTGGACCGCGAGAAGCTGAAGGTCGCAGCGCCCGGCGTGCGGGTCATGCACCCCGGCCCGATGAACCGCGGCGTCGAGATCGACTCCGACATCGCCGACGATCCGGTGATCTCGCTGATCCAGACCCAGGTCGAGATGGGTGTCTCGGCGCGCATGGCGGTGCTGGCGGGGCTGTCCCTGCGCCGCGAGGGGGCTGGCCAATGACCGCGCCCGTCTGGATCGTGAACGCCCGCCTGCTGGACCCGGCCAGCAAATACGACGGCCCCGGAGCCGTGCGGGTCGAGGACGGCCGGATTGCCGACGTGGTCCGGAGCGCCGCCTTTGTCCCCTTCGACGATGGGGAGACGATTGACGCGGGTGGCCTGTGCCTGTCGCCCGGCCTGATCGACATTCGTGTGAAGACCGGTGAACCGGGGGCCGAGCCAAAGGAAACGCTGAAGTCTGCGGCACTGTCTGCGGCTGCGGGCGGCGTGACGACTCTGGTCATCCAGCCGGACACAGCGCCGGCGGTCGATGATCCGGCCATGATCGACTTCATCCAGCGGCGGGGGGCGGCGCTGGGGCTGGTCAACATCCTGACCGCAGGGGCGGCGACGCAGGGCTGTGAAGGCAAGCTGATGGCCGAGATCGGCCTGATGCAGGAGGCCGGGGCTCTCTATTTCACCGACGTCGATCAGGTCATCGCCGACAGCGGGACGCTGATGCGGGTGATGGCCTATGCGACGGCCTTCAATGCCCTGATCGCCTGCCGCCCCCACGACCCGTGGCTGTCGAAGGGCGCTGTCGCCACCTCGGGCGAGCTGGCCACCCGGCTGGGTCTGTCGTCGGTGCCGGCGATTGCCGAGCGCATGCAGATGGAGCGCGATCTGGCGCTGGTCGAACAGACCGGTGTGCGCTTCCTCGTCGACCAGATTTCGACCGCGGGCGCGCTGGAGACGCTGGACCGGGCTCGCCTGCGCGGGCTGGAGGTCGCGGCCAGTGTCTCGATCAACCACCTGCGCTTCAACGAGGTCGACATCGGCGACTATCGGACCTTCTACCGGATGGACCCGCCGCTGCGCGACGAGAGCGACCGGCTAGCGCTGATCGAAGCCGTCCGCGACGGGCGGATCGATGTGATCACCTCCGCCCACTCCCCCGCTCCGGCCGAGGACAAGCGCCGTCCGTTCGCCGAGGCGACGCCGGGGGCGGTGGGCCTGCAGACCCTGCTGCCCGCCGCGCTGGGACTGCACCATGAAGATGACCTGCCGCTGCTGGATGTGCTGAGGCCGATGACTGTCGGCCCCGCCGAGCTTCTGGGACTGGCCGCCGGGCGACTGGCGACGGGCGCGCCCGCCGACCTGATCCTGTTCGACCCCGACGCGCCGGTGGTCATCGACGCCGACGCCCTGCGTTCCAAGTCCAAGAACTCGCCCTTCGACAATCGCCGCCTTCAGGGACAGGTGGAGCGGACCTGGGTCGGGGGACGGTCGATCTTCTCGGCCTGACTTGCAGCCCTGCGGTCGAAGCCTCATCGTCAGGGTCTGGACTGAGGGAGGCCGAATCAGGTGCAGGATCTGGCGGGAATCGCGGTGCTGACGCTGCTGATGGCGGCACTGGGCGGCTATCTGGTCGGGTCTATTCCGTTCGGCGTGCTTCTGACCCGTGCCGCAGGGGCCGGCGATGTCCGCAACATCGGCTCCGGCAATATCGGCGCGACCAATGTGCTGCGGACGGGTCGCAAGGACCTGGCCTTCGCGACCCTGATTCTTGATGCCGGAAAGGGGGCTGCGGCCCTGCTGATCGCGCGCGCGGTTACCGACAATGATGCGGTGGCGGCCATTGCGGGTGGCGCGGCCTTTCTCGGCCACCTCTATCCTGTGTGGCTGGGCTTCAAGGGCGGCAAGGGTGTCGCCACCTTCTTTGGCTTGATGCTGGCGGCGGCCTGGCCGCTGGGGCTGGTCGCGGCGGCGGTCTGGCTGCTTACCGCAGCCGTGTTTCGGGTGTCGTCCCTGTCCGCCCTGATCGCCACGCTCGTTACTCCCGTGCTGGCCCTGATGCCCATTGCCGCCCTGAACCTGCCGACCTCGAACAGCGTCTTCCTGCTGGCGCTGGCGGCGATGACGCTGATCTGGCTGCGCCACTTCGACAACATCATCCGGCTGATCAAGGGCAAGGAACCCCGCATCGGCGCGAAGTCTGCCTGATGGCGCTGGAGGCAGCCGAACGGATCGCCCGGCTGCAACTGGCCCGCAGCGAGCGGATCGGGCCTGTCACCTTTGCCCAGTTGATCGCGAGATATGGTAGCGCGCAGGCGGCGTTGGATGCCCTGCCGGGCGTCATCCGCAAGGCCGGCGGCGCAGCCTATACTGCTGCCCCTCGTGACCAGATCGAGGCGGAGATCGCGAGCGGTGAGGCCCTTGGCGCGCGGCTGGTGGTCATCGGCGACGCCGACTATCCGGAGACGCTGGCGGCGGTCGACCCGGCACCGCCGGTGCTGTGGGCCAGAGGGAGCATCGACGGCCTTCGGAAGGACGCCGTAGCCATTGTCGGCGCGCGCATCGCCTCGGCCGGGGGGCAGCGGATCGCCCGGGGGCTGGCGTCGCAACTGGGCGAGGCGGGGATGACCGTTGTCTCGGGACTGGCTCGGGGCATCGATGCCGCCGCGCACTGGGGATCCCTGTCGACAGGCACGGTGGCCGTGCTGGGGGGTGGCGTCGATGATGTCTATCCGTCGGACAATCAGGACCTGTACGACCGGATCGTGGCCGAGGGCTGCGTCCTGTCGGAAAGCCCGCCGGGCACCCGGGCCCAGGCCCGCGACTTTCCAAGGCGCAATCGCATCATCTCCGGCCTGTCGCGCGGAGTGATCGTGGTCGAGGCCGAGATCCGCTCCGGCTCCCTGATCACCGCACGACTGGCGGCCGAACAGGGGCGCGAGGTGTTCGCGGTGCCGGGATCGCCGCTGGACCCCCGCTCGCGAGGCCCCAATGCCCTGCTGCGCGACGGCGCGACCCTGTGCGAGCGGGTCGAGGATGTGCTGGACGCGCTCGGCAGCGTCCGCGCCGCGCGGATCAAGCCGGGGCGACCCGCCCCCGTGGAGATTGCCGCCGACCTTGATGACGCCACCCTGTCCGCCGTCGAGGCCCTGCTGTCTCCGACACCGACGCCGCGCGATGATCTGGCCCGGTCGCTGGGGCTGCCGGTCGCTGTGGTGTCCGGGGCCCTGCTGGAGCTCAGTCTGGTCGGCCGGGCCCGCCTGCTCCCGGGCGGACTGGCGTCGCGCTGACTCGGGTTTTCCGGACTGGCGATTGACACGGGACGAGAGGCGAACCACGTTCCCCGGCCTTCTTCTCCGGCCCGAACCCTGGGCCCCTCCCCCCGAAAAGCGCCACGCCCGTATGAATCTCGTCATTGTCGAAAGCCCGGCCAAGGCCAAGACCATCAACAAATATCTGGGTCCCGACTTCGAGGTTCTGGCCTCCTATGGCCACGTCCGCGACCTGCCCTCCAAGGACGGCTCGGTCCTGCCCGACGAAGACTTCGCCATGTCGTGGGAGGTCGATGCCCGGGGTGCCAAACGCCTGTCCGAGATCGCCGAAGCGGCCAAGCGCGCCGACCGCGTCATACTAGCGACTGACCCCGACCGTGAGGGGGAAGCGATCAGCTGGCACGTGCTGGAGGTGCTGCAGAAGAAGAAGGCGCTGAAGGACACCCAGGTCGAACGGGTCACCTTCAACGCCATCACCAAGGCCGCCGTGCTCGAGGCCATGGCCAATCCGCGTCAGCTGGATATGGAGCTGGTCGAGGCCTATCTGGCCCGCCGCGCGCTGGACTATCTGGTCGGGTTCACCCTGTCGCCGGTGCTGTGGCGCAAGCTGCCCGGCGCGCGCTCGGCCGGTCGGGTGCAGTCGGTGGCGCTGCGCATCGTGGTCGACCGCGAACTGGAGATCGAAAGTTTCAAGCCGCAGGAATACTGGTCGATCGAGGCCGATCTGACCGCGGACAGCCCGCCTTTCACCACCCGGCTGGTCAAACACGCGGGCAAGCGGGTGCAGCGGCTGGACATCAAGGACGAGGCGACAGCGACGGCCGCGCGCGCCGCCATCCAGGCCGGTCAATTCACGATCCGCTCGATCGAGAAGAAGCCGGTCAAGCGCAACCCCTCGCCCCCCTTCACCACCTCGACCCTGCAGCAGGAAGCCTCGCGCAAGCTCGGCTTCACGGCGCAGCGCACCATGCAGGCGGCGCAGAAGCTGTACGAAGGCGTCGACGATACGGGTGGCCTGATCACCTATATGCGGACCGATGGCGTGTCGGTCAGCCCCGAGGGCATCGCCCAGGCCCGCGAAGTGATCGCCGAGCGCTTCGGCCCTGCCTATGTCCCGTCCGAGCCGCGCTACTACAAGGTCAAGGCCAAGAACGCCCAGGAGGCGCACGAGGCCATCCGACCGACCAATATCGCCCGCCATCCGGACTCGGTGCGTCTCGATGACGACCTGCGGCGCCTGTATGAGCTGATCTGGAAGCGGATGGTCGCCAGCCAGATGGAAGCGGCCCGCGTGGACCGCACCACGGTCGAGATCGAGGAACCCTCGGGCCAGACCGGCCTGCGCGCCACCGGACAGGTCGTCACCTTCGACGGCTTCATCGCCGCCTATGAAGAAGGCCGGGACGACAAGCCCCGCGCCGGGTCGTCGGACGACGACGAGGATGACGCCACCCGCCTGCCCGCCCTCAAGGAAGGCGCTGCGGCCAAGGTCGAGGCCGTCCGTACGGATCAGCATTTCACGGAACCGCCGCCGCGCTATTCCGAAGCGACCCTGGTCAAGAAGCTGGAGGAGCTGGGGATCGGGCGACCGTCGACCTATGCCTCGATCCTGACCACGCTGCGGGATCGCGAATACGTCCGCATGGACAAGAACCGCTTCTATCCCGAGGACAACGGGCGTCTGGTCACAGCGTTTCTGGAGCAGTTCTTCGGCCAGTGGGTCGAGTATGACTTCACCGCCGCGCTGGAGAACGAGTTGGACGAGGTCTCGGCCGGCCAGATGGACTGGAAGGCGCTGCTGCGCGAGTTCTGGTCCAAGCTGAAGCCTGCCACGGCCGTGGTGCTGGAGCGGCAGGGCGTCATCGACGAGTTGGACTCGGCCATCGGCCCCTTCCTGTTCCCCGAGAAGGATGACGGCACGGATGCTCGCCTGTGCCCGCTGTGCAAGTCCGGGCGGCTGCATCTGAAGGCCAGCTTCAAGATGAAGTCCTCCTTCATCGGCTGCTCGAACTATCCGGAGTGCCGCTACACCCGGGGCTTTGGTGCCGGAGCCAATGCCGCGGGTTCGGCGGACGGCGGCGACCGCGACCTGGGCATCGATCCGGACACGGGCCAACCCGTCCAGCTGAAGATCGGCCGCTTCGGGCCCTACGTGGAGACCACCCCGCCCGAGGCTGAAAAACCGAAACGGTCCTCCCTGCCCAAGGGGTGGAGCCCGGCGACGCTGACGCTGGAACAGGCTCTCACGCTGCTGGCCTTGCCGCGTCAGGTCGGAGCACACCCCGAGGACGGCAAGCCGATCACGGCCGGGCTGGGCCGCTATGGGCCCTTCGTTCTGCACGACGGCGTCTATGCCAATCTGCCGGACATCGAGGAGGTGTTCGAGGTCGGGCTGAACCGCGCCGTCGCCCTGCTGGCCGAAAAGAAGGCCTCGCGCGGGGCCCGGGGGCAGACGGCACCGCTGAAGGAACTGGGGGCCCATCCCGAGAGCGGTGACCCGATCCAGGTGATGGCCGGGCGGTTCGGCCCCTACGTCAAATGCGGCAAGATCAACGCCACACTGCCCAAGGGAACGGCGCCCGAAGACCTGACGCTGGAGACGGCCCTCGAACTGGTCGCGGCCAAGGCGGCGGCGGGCGGCAAGGGCAAGAAGGCGCCCGCCAAGAAAGCAGCGGCCAAGAAAGCTCCGGCGAAGAAGGCGGCAGCCAGGAAGGCCCCGGCCAAGTCCAAGGCCAAGCCTAAGACGGCCTGAGGTCTTTCGGCGCCAGACCGGCGAGGATACCGGGAATGAGATCCGGCAGGTCCTCGGCGATCAGGCCGGGGCCGAAGCGGCGCGCAGCTTCGGCGTGGATCCACGCTGCCGCGCAGGCGGCGTCAAAACTGTCCATGTGCTGGGCCGCCAGTCCGCCGATCATGCCCGCCAGCACATCGCCGGTGCCCGCCGTCGCCAGCCAGGGCGAACCGTTCGGGTTGACGGCAACGCGCCCGTCGGGCGCCGCGATGACGGTCTCATGACCTTTCAGCAGCACGACGGCATCGGCCCGCACCGAGGCCTGAGCGGCCGCTTCGGTCGAGAGCAGATCGGCCAGATCCGGAAACAGGCGCGCGAACTCTCCCCCGTGCGGGGTCAGCACATCATCGCGGTCCAGCAAGGCGAACAGATCATCAGGGTGGCTTTCAAACACGCTGAGCGCATCGGCATCGACGACGAGCACGGCACCGGTTCTGGCCAATGCATGCAGATTGCCGACCGTTTCCTCTCCCAGCCCTGCAGCCGGGCCGATCACCACGGCATCAACCTCCCTGAGGCGATGACCCAGATCGTCGGCGCCGTCGAAGGGTTCCACCATCACTGCCTCCAAAGAGGCTGCCAGCACCGGGATGGCTGCGGGCGACGCCATGACCCGGACCAGACCCGCACCAATCCGAAGCGCTGCCCGCGCCGCCAGACGGGCCGCTCCGGTGCGGTGCGCCGGGCCCGAGACCACGGCCAGTCGCCCGCGCGCATGCTTGTGGGTGTCCGTCTCGGGCCAGGGCAGACGGCTTCTCCAGTCTCCGGCTTCAGGTAGGACAGTCATGACGCCTCCGTTCACGGATGATGATAATTATCAAAAGGGCCTTGCCTTATGGTGCAATGCAATGTCCCATTGCGGTCCGAGTGCACAGACCAATTCCGGGCCAATTCCGGGTCGCCTCGGGGACGCCATGAAAAAGATCGAAGCCGTCATCAAGCCGTTCAAGCTGGATGAAGTCAAAGAGGCACTGCAGGACGTCGGGGTCCAGGGGATGACCGTCCTCGAGGCCAAGGGCTATGGCCGCCAGAAGGGGCATTCCGAACTGTACCGTGGCGCCGAATACGTCATCGACTTCCTGCCCAAGATCAAGATCGAGGTGGTCGTCAGCGATGACCTGGCCCCGGCTGTGATCGAAGCCATCCAGACATCGGCCCGCACGGGCAAGATTGGCGATGGCAAGATCTTCGTCTCGGACGTCCAGGACGTCATCCGTATCCGCACCGGCGAAACCGGTGCCCAGGCCGTCTGACCCTTTCACCGACCGTCCCTCGCGGACGGTCTTTCTGTTCTCCTCCCCCAGCCACAGGATACGAAATCCATGAGCGTCAAGGCCATCCTTCAGGACATCAAGGACAAGGACGTCAAATACGTCGACCTTCGCTTCACCGACACCAAGGGCCGACTTCAGCATGTGACCTTTGATATCGACCTGGTCGATGACGAGTTCCTTGAGGAAGGCACCATGTTCGACGGCTCGTCCATCGCGGGCTGGAAGGCAATCAATGAGTCCGACATGCTGCTCAAGCCGGATCTCGACACCGCCTACATCGACCCCTTCTACCAGCACACCACCCTGTTCCTGTTCTGCGATGTGCTGAACCCCGACACCAACGAGCCCTACAACCGCGACAGCCGCTCGATGGCCAAGAAGGCGCTGGCCTTCGTCCAGTCAGCCGGCGTGGGCGACAAGGTCTATTTCGGTCCCGAGGCCGAGTTCTTCATCTTCGACGATGTCCGCTGGTCCACCCAGGCCCACGACACGGGCTACACCTATGACTCGCTGGAACTGCCGGCCAACACGGGCTCGGAATACAGCGAAGGCAACATGGGCCACCGCCCGGGCGCCAAGGGCGGCTATTTCCCCGTCAATCCGGTCGACTCCGGCCAGGACCTGCGCGCGGAAATGCTGTCGGTGATGAAGGACATGGGCCTCAACCCCGAAAAACATCACCACGAAGTGGCCCCGGCCCAGCACGAACTGGGCCTGAAGTTCGCCGAACTGGTGACCATGGCCGACCGGTTGCAGCTGTACAAATACGTCATCCACAACGTCGCCGCCGCCTATGGCAAGTCGGCCACCTTCATGGCCAAGCCTATGTTCGGCGACAACGGCTCGGGCATGCACGT
>NZ_DDOD01000010.1:27392-147934 GCF_002341485.1 Brevundimonas sp. UBA2503
TGGTACATCGGCGGCATCATCAAGCACGCCAAGGCCATCAACGCCTTCGCCAACTCGACGACCAACAGCTACAAGCGCCTGGTCCCGGGCTATGAAGCCCCGGTCAAGCTGGCCTATTCGGCCCGCAACCGCTCGGCCTCGATCCGTATTCCGTGGGTCAGCTCGCCCAAGGCCAAGCGTATCGAAGCCCGCTTCCCCGATCCGATGGGCAACCCCTATCTGACCTTCACCGCCCTGCTGATGGCGGGCCTCGACGGTATCGAGAACCGCATCGATCCGGGCGCCCCGGCCGACAAGAACCTCTACGACCTGCCGCCGGAAGAGCGCGGCAATATCCCCGAGGTCTGCGGCAGCCTGAAGGAGGCCCTGGACGCGCTCGACAAGGACCGGGCCTTCCTCAAGAAGGGCGGCGTCATGGATGACGACTTCATCGACAGCTATATCGAGCTGAAGATGGAAGAGGTGATGCGCCTGCAGCTGCATCCCCACCCCGTCGAGTTCGACATGTACTACAGCTGTTGATCAGCAGGCTGAATTGACGACGGCCCCGGCGAGCGATCACCGGGGCCGTTTTCATGTCTGGAGACCGACCTAGCGGTTGGTCGTTTCGACCTCGATACCGTCCGGACCGGCGCGGACGGTGGTAGAGTCCCCGGCCTCGCGTTCGACCACGACCGGGGGCGGCGCTTCACGCTCTACGACGACCGGCACTTCCTGGACGACCGTGCGGGTTTCAGGCTCCGGGGTCGGTTCGGGCTCGGCGGGGGAGCAGGCGACGGCACCGGCCATCAGGGTCGCGGAAGCCATCAGGCTGAAGGTAAGGCGGGACATGGACGTCTCCTGTGGTGAAAGGTCCACGACTAACGGCCCCACTTCTCGTCGGTTCCGGTCAGGCGGTCAGGCCGTCCTCGACATCACGCTTGCGTCGACGCATCTCGATCAGCCGCACACACCAGATCGAGACCTCGTAGAGCAGCACCAGCGGGATCCCCAGCATGATCTGGCTGAGCGGATCCGGCGGCGTGACAAAGGCGGCGACCACGGCGATGGCGACGATGGCGTATTTGCGCCCCTTGGCGAGGGCGCTGGAGCTGACAATCCCGGCCATGCCCAGCAGGGTCATGACCACCGGAAGCTGGAAGCAGAGGCCAAAGGCCAGCAACAGGGCCATCACCAGGTTCAGATAGTCGGAAACGCGCGGCAGCAGCTCGGCCGATATACCGCCGCCGGTCACCTGCTGGCCCAGCGAGAACAGCATCACGAAGGGCAGCATGACGTAATAGACCATCGCCGCGCCGAGCAGGAACAGCATCGGGGCGGCGACCAGGAAGGGCAGAAAGGCGCCCTTCTCGTTGCGATAGAGGCCGGGTGCCACGAACCGGTAGACCTGAAAGGCCAGCACCGGGAATGTGACCACAACCGCGCCGAAGGCCGCCAGCTTCATCTTGGTGATCAGGAATTCGAGCGGCGCCGTGAAGATCAGATTCACGGTCTCGCCGTCACCCCGGGGCACGGGGACCAGCCCGGCCGTCCCGAGGATCAGGTCGAACGGTGACACACTGCCGCCGGGCCCGGCGGCCTCGCGGAACTGGGCCGCCACAGCGAAGGGCTGGACCAGAAAGACATAGATCGGGTCGGCGACGATGAAACAGCCGATGAAGCCGACGATAAAGGCCGCGACGCAGATCATCAGCCGCCCGCGCAACTCGATCAGGTGATCCATCAAGGGAGCGCGGGACGATTCGATCTCGTCTTCGTCGCGATCAGGACGGCTCACAGGTCCACCGCCTTCTTGCGGGTGACCCTGGCCCGGGTCGGGGTGGCCGCCTTCGTTGCGGGAGATTTGGCGGCCTTCGCCCGGGGCTTGCGGGCCGCCTTGGGCTTGGTGGCGGCCCCGGACGCTTTCGCTTCAGGCTTCGGAAGAGCTTCTGGCTTCGCCTCCGGAACCGGCGTCGGCACGGACGGCGGGACAGCCAGCGGTTCCTTCAGGCTCTTGTCGATGTCGCGGAAGGCTTCCTCGGCCTCGGCGCCCAGCGGCACGGCCTGGGCGTTTCGCAGGGCCTCGACCTCCTTGCGCAGTTCGTCCAACTCGGCCTGCCGGGCCATTTCGTCAAAGCTGGAGCGGAACTCGGAGGCCATGGCCCGGGCCCGAGCCAGAAACTGGCCCACCTTGCGCATCATCAAGGGCAGGTCCTTAGGGCCGACCACGATCAGGGCCAGCAAACCGATTACAAGGATTTCCAGCCCGCCGATGCCGGGACCCAGACCACCCATGGATCACACGCTTCCGTTCTGAAGGACGTTCAGTGCTTCAGATCTTCTTTTTCAGCATCGGTGCGGGGCAGAACGCTCTCACCGGTCGACTTGTCGTCTTCACCCTTCAGGCCTTCGCGGAATGCGCGGATGCCCTTGGCGGCATCGCCCATCAGGCCGGAAATCTTGCCGCGTCCCCCGAACAGCAGGAGGGCCAGAGCAGCGATAAGAAGAATTTGCCAGATGCCGGGCTGCATGATTCCACGTCTCAACACGAAGGGCGGCGGGATTGCCGATGATCTTTGATCACAGCCCATATAGGCCTTGTAATGGCCATGCGCCAAGCGCCGGTTAGGTCTTGCTGCTGTTTGCCCTGATCCACCGAGCCAATGGATCAATGTCGATCTGCCCCGCCGCCACCGCCCGCATGGTCAGGGTGGCGTCCACGCTATCCGCCTGTAGAGGCTGCCCATTCAGTGCCAGAAACAGCAGTAGCGCCTGATAGGCCGCGCGTTTGTTGCCATCGATAAATGGATGATTGGAGGCAATGCCCACGGCATAGGTCCCGGCAAGCACCGAAAGATCAGTTACCTGTTGATACAGGAACCGATTGATTGGCCGCTGCAGAGCAGACTCAAGCAGCCCCTCATCGCGTATCCCGGCAGGGCCGCCATGAAGCGCGAGAGTGCGGTCATGCAAGGAAACCAGAGCTTCCCTGCGAATCCAGACCGGCTCGCGGGCTGTCATTTTGCCAGGGCGCGGAAGACGTCTCGATTCTGATCCATCAGTTGCTCTCCCAGTTCAATCTGGCGCCGGACCTCGTCATCATATGCCGTGACACGCATCGACCCATCCGGCCCCTTGGTCAGATACAGGGTGTCGCCCTTGGTCACACCGAGCTCGTTCAAGGCCTCTTTGGGAAAGACGGCACCGACCGAATTGCCGACCTGGGTCAGTTTGATTGCGATCATCACTGGTCTCCTTGCGCGCCTCCTGTATAACAGATGTTATAACGTCTTACGAGCCCCCTGCCCTTTTGAGCCCTCCCCCTGTGTCAGACCTCTCCCATGTCATCATCCACACTGACGGGGCCTGTCGGGGCAATCCCGGCCCGGGAGGCTGGGGCGCGATCCTGCAGACCGGGACGGGACAGAGCCGCGAGTTGAAGGGGGGCGAACCCCGCACCACCAACAACCGCATGGAGATGACGGCTGCCATCATGGCGCTGGAGGCCCTGAAACGGCCCTGCCGCGTCGATCTGCACACCGACAGCCGCTATGTGATGGACGGCATCACCAAATGGATCAGCGCGTGGAAATCCCGTGGCTGGAAGACAGCCGACAAGAAGCCGGTCAAGAACGAGGACCTGTGGCGCCGTCTGGACGAGGCCCGGGCGCGTCATCAGGTGAAGTGGCACTGGGTCAAGGGTCACGCAGGCCATGAGCTGAACGAGCGGGCGGATACCCTCGCCAATGAGGGCATCGACGGCCTTAAAGCCTAGGGCAGGCGCTCAGCAGCCGCCGACATACCGGCGGTTGAGCAGCGGCTTGCCGAGCCAGTAGGACAGTTCTGCGGGGCGGGTCACATCCCAGACCGCCAGATCGGCGGCCTTGCCGACCGCCAGCGTGCCGACCTGATCGGCGATGCCGAGGGCCTGGGCGGCGTGGCGGGTGGCTCCCGCAAGCGCCTCCTCTGGCGTCAGGCGGAACTTCATACAGGCCAGCGCCATGGCCAGCGTTACGGAGGCCAGCGGTGAGGTGCCGGGATTGCAGTCGGTCGCCACCGCCATGGGGACGCCCGCGTCGCGGAAGGCCTGCACCGGCGGCAGTTGCGTCTCGTCCAGCATGACGAAGGCGCCGGGCAGCAGGACGGCGATGACACCGGCCTTGGCCATGGCGGCCACGCCGTCATCTGAAATGTATTCGACGTGGTCGGCGGACAGGGCCTGATACCGCGCGGCGAGCGCTGCCCCTCCCCCGTCGCTGAGCTGGTCGGTGTGCAGCTTGACCGGCAGGCCCAGCTGTCGCGCCTTGTCGAACAGCCGCGCGACCTCCTCGGTCGTGAAGGCGATCGGCTCCAGATAGGCGTCGACCGCATCGACCAGCCCCTCGGCTTGGGCGGCGGGCAGGATCTGATCGACCATCAGATCGACATAGGCCGCACGCTGGTCGGCGAACTCGGGCGGGATGGCGTGCAGGCCGAGGAAGGTGGTCCGGACGCGGACCCCGCCGGCCCACTCCAGCCCCTTGGCCACGCGCAGCATGCGCAGCTCGGTTTCGGCATTCAACCCATAGCCGGACTTGATTTCGACGGTCGTGACGCCGCTGTCGGTCAGGGCGTTCAGTCGATCCAGCGCGCTATCCGTCAGTTCGGCATCAGTCGCAGCGCGTGTGGCGCGGACGGTCGAGGCGATGCCGCCCCCCTCTCGGGCGATCTGGGTGTAGGGCACGCCGGTCAGGCGGCGCTCATACTCGCCCGAGCGGTCGCCGCCGAATACCAGATGGGTGTGGCAGTCGATCAGGCCGGGCGTGACCCAGCGGCCGTCCAGCCGGTCGACCTCGGTGGCCTGATGCTCCGGCAGGTCCGCCCGCGTGCCGATCCAGACGATGCGTCCGTCCCGGATCAGGATGGCGCCGTCCTCGATCGCGCCATAGGGCTCGCCGCCGGGGGCCATGGTGGCGAGGCGGCAGTCGGTGATCAGCCGATCGACCTTCATCGGGTCTCGAACCCGGCCAGCAGTTCGCAGAACCAGCGGCCTGCGGTGAGCGAGCCCAAGTCCCCGACCTCAAGCGACGGATCGTATTCGGTCAGGTCGACGGCCCGGACCTTGGGACAGGCGCCGATGACCCGCGTGGCCTCGAAGAAGGCGTGGACGCCGATCCCGCCCGGGCGGGCGCCGGGGCTGGCCGGCCACTGGCTGCGGTCGATGACGTCGATGTCGACATCGACATAGATGCGGTCCACCCGCGCGCTGAGCCGCTCCAGTTCCTGGGCCACGACCTCGGCAAAGCCCGTTCGGTGGCACTCGCCCGCCGTGCGTACCGAAATGCCGGCCGCCTTCGCCTTGTCGTGGGCCCGCTTGGTATTGGCGAAGGGGGCAAGGCCGATCTGGCTGATCAGGGCGCCGTCCATGCCGTCGTCCAGCAGGGCCTGGACCGGATTGCCATTGGTCAGGCCCTGATCGGTGTCGCGCAGGTCGAAATGGGCATCGAGCGTCAGCAGACCCGTGCCCTTGAGGCCGAGGCCGTGCAGACCCGGGCGGGTGACGGCATTGTTGCCGCCGATGATGACGGTTAGACGCCGCCCGGACTGGGCCGCGACGGCATCGCGCAAGGGCTGGAAGGCTGCGTCGGGCCCGAGGGCCTTTAGCGCCACATCGCCGGCATCGTGGACCCGCGTCTCGAGCGTGCGGCCCGTCTCGACGTCATAGGTGGAAAAGCGCGGCAGGACGGCGCGAAAGGCGCGCGGGCCGACGTCGCACCGTCCCGGTGTCAGCGAGCGTTCGTTGAGCGGCGCCCCGATCAGGGCCACCGCCGCATCCGGGTGATCGCCGATCAGATCGGCGACCGACCGCCAGCCCAGGGCCTCTGAGTCTTCCATCGTCATGGAGGGGAACGTAGAGACGGGATCATGACGACTCAACCGATCTCGAACACCCGCATCATTCGTAGCCCGCGCGGTCCGGAAAAGACCGCCGCCACCTGGGCCGCCGAAGCCGCCAAACGCATGCTGATGAACAACCTTGACCCCGAGGTTGCCGAGCGTCCGCAGGATCTGGTCGTCTATGGCGGGATCGGCAAGGCGGCGCGCGACTGGGCGTCCTTCGACAGGATCGTCGAGACCCTGGATGCCCTGGCCCCGGACGAGACCCTGCTGGTGCAGTCGGGCAAGCCGGTCGGGGTGTTCCGCACCCATGCCGATGCGCCGCGCGTGCTGATCGCCAACTCCAATCTGGTGCCGAAATGGGCGACCTGGGAGCATTTTGACGAACTCGATCGCAAGGGGCTGATGATGTACGGCCAGATGACGGCCGGGTCGTGGATCTACATCGGCACCCAGGGCATCGTTCAGGGGACCTATGAGACCTTCATGGAGGCTGGCCGGCAGCACTATGGCGGCGACTGGTCCGGCAAGTGGATCCTGACTGCCGGGCTGGGGGGCATGGGCGGCGCCCAGCCGCTGGCGGCGACCATGGCGGGGGCGTCGTGCCTCGCCGTCGAATGCCAGGCCAGCCGGATCGAGATGCGGCTGAAGACCCGCTACCTTGACGTCATGGCCGAGGATCTGGACGACGCCCTGTCGAGGATCGAGGCGGCGAAGGCATCGGGCAAGCCGGTCTCGGTCGGTCTGCTGGGCAATGCGGCCGATGTGCTGCCCGAACTGGTGCGGCGCGGGGTGCGCCCCGATCTGGTCACCGACCAGACCAGCGCCCACGATCTGGTCAACGGCTATCTGCCCAAGGGCTGGACGGTGGCCCAGTGGGAAGACCGCCGCCAGTCCGATCCGGAGGCGGTCAGGACCGCAGCCAAGGCCTCCATCGTCGACCATGTGAAGGCCATGCTGGACTTCCAGCGGATGGGGATCCCGACCACCGACTACGGCAACAACATCCGGCAGGTGGCGCTGGACGAAGGGGTCGAGGACGCCTTTGCCTTCCCCGGCTTTGTGCCCGCCTATATCCGCCCCCTGTTCTGCCGGGGCATCGGGCCGTTCCGTTGGGCGGCGCTGTCGGGCGATCCGGAGGACATCTTCAAGACCGACCGGGCGATGAAGCGGCTGTTCCCGGACAATGCCGGCCTGCACCGCTGGCTGGACATGGCGGGCGAGCGGATCGCCTTTCAGGGCCTGCCAGCGCGGATCTGCTGGATCGGGCTGGGCGACCGGCACCGGGCGGGCCTGATGTTCAACGATATGGTGGCCTCGGGCGAGCTGAAGGCCCCCGTCGTGATCGGGCGCGATCATCTGGACTCGGGCTCGGTCGCCAGTCCCAACCGCGAGACCGAGGCCATGCTGGACGGCTCGGACGCCGTGTCGGACTGGCCGTTGCTGAACGCCCTGCTGAACACGGCCTCGGGCGCCAGCTGGGTGTCGCTGCACCACGGCGGCGGGGTCGGCATGGGCTATTCCCAGCATTCGGGCGTCGTGATCGTCGCCGACGGCACGCCGGAAGCGGCGAGGCGGCTGGAGCGTGTGCTGTGGAACGACCCGGCGAGCGGCGTCATGCGCCACGCCGATGCCGGGTATGAGATCGCGAAAGACGCCGCTCGTAAGAACGGGCTGAACCTGCCAAGCCTGCGCTGACCTGACCCCGACGACCTTCGCCCCCTGAGGACCCCGCATGGAATTCGCCGCCGTCGCCCTGCCCCTCGCCCTCGGGATCATCATGTTCGGCCTCGGGCTGGACCTGACGCCCGCCGACTTTGCCCGTGTGGCGAAACAGCCGAAGGCCGCTGCGGTCGCCCTGGCCTGTCAGTTGCTGCTGCTGCCGGCGATCTGCTTTGCGCTGGTGTTGCTGTTCCGGCTGCCGCCGATCCTAGCGGTCGGGATGATGCTGCTGGCAGCCTCGCCGGGGGGCACGACGGCCAACCTTTACAGCCATCTGTTCCGGGGCGATGTGGCGCTGAACATCTCGCTGACCGCGATCAACTCGGTCATCGCTGTCGTCACCCTGCCGATCCTGACCAATCTGGCCATTGCGTATTTCCAGCCGGGTGACCTGAGCGTGGGTCTGCAGTTCGCCAAGACGCTGGAGGTCTTCCTGATCGTCCTCGTCCCCGTGGCGCTGGGGATGACCGTGCGCAGGCTGAGCCCCGGGTTCGCTTCGGCCATGGACAAGCCCGTCCGCATCGCCTCGGTCGCCATTCTGGTGCTGGTCATCGCCGGATCGGTGGCGAGCAGTTTCGACCTGCTGGCCGCCAACTTCCTGCTGCTGGGCGGTATCTCTACCGTCTTCTGCGTGCTCAGCCTGACGGTCGGCTATGTCGTGCCGCGCCTGATGAAGATCGAGAAGCCACGGGCCGTGGCCAGCGCCTTTGAGGTCGGGATTCACAACGCCACCCTCGCCATCGTCATTGCCCAGGGCGTGCTCGGCCGGCCGGATATGTCGTTGCCGGCGGCCGTGTACGGCGTGCTGATGTTCCCGATCGCGGCCCTGTTCGGGCTGTGGGTGAGTCGACGAGGTCCCGCACGGGAGGATAAGGGGAGCGCATGACCCTGACCCTCGGACAATCCCCCCTGACGCTCGCCCAGCTTCGCGCCGTGCTGGACGGCCCTGTACGGCTGTCGCTGACCGATGCGGCGTGGAAGGCGGTAGACCGGGGTGCAGCGACGGTGGCCGCCATCGTGGCCGAGGGCCGCACGGTGTACGGCGTGAACACGGGGTTTGGTCTGCTGGCCAATACCTCGATCAAGCCGGAGGATCTGGAGACGCTGCAGCGCAATCTGGTGCTGAGCCATGCCTGTGGGGTGGGTCCCGATCTGGAAGACCGGGTCGTGCGGCTGATGATGGTGCTGAAGGTCGCCAGCCTGTCGCGCGGGGCCTCGGGCATCCGGCGCGAGACGCTGGAGATGCTGATCGCCCTGCTGGACGCCGAGGTTCTGCCCTGTGTGCCGTCCAAGGGATCGGTCGGAGCATCGGGCGATCTGGCCCCGCTGGCGCATATGAGCTGCCTGTTGCTGGGGGTCGGTGAGGCCCGGGTGAAGGGCGAGCGGATGGCCGCCACCGAAGCGCTGGCCACGGCGGGGCTTCAGCCCCTGACGCTGGGGCCCAAGGAGGGTCTGGCCCTGCTGAACGGGACCCAGTGTTCGACGGCCCTGGCCCTGACCGGTCTGTTCGCGACCGAAGACGCCTTTGCCGCCGCCCTGGTGGCGGGAGCGATGTCGGTCGACGCGCTGAAGGGGTCGGACGCGCCGTTCGATGCCCGCATCCACGCCCTGCGCGGCCAGCCGGGGCAGATTGCGGTAGCCGAGACCCTGCGCGATCTGATGGCGGGGTCGGCGATCCGCGACAGCCACCGGACGGATTGCTCCAAGGTGCAGGACCCCTATTCGCTGCGCTGTCAGCCGCAGGTGATGGGGGCGATCCTGGACCTGATGCGGTCGTCGGCGACGGTACTGGAATGCGAGGCCAATGCGGTGACCGACAATCCGCTGGTATTCGTCGAGGAGGGCGACGTCATCTCGGGCGGGAACTTCCACGCCGAGCCGGTGGCGTTTGCCGCAGACCAGCTGGCCATGGCCCTGTGCGAGATCGGCAATCTGTCCGAGCGGCGCACCTCCATTCTGGTGGACCCGAAGATGAGCGGCCTGCCCGCGTTTCTGGTGCGGGAGTCGGGGCTGAACTCGGGCTTCATGATCGCCCAGGTGACGGCCGCCGCCCTGGTGGCCGAGAACCGGATGGTCGCCCATCCGGCCAGTGTCGATACCGTGCCGACCAGCGCCAATCAGGAGGACCATGTGTCCATGGCGACGCATGGGGCGCGGCGGCTGCTCGACATGGCGCAGAATACGGCGACCGTGGTCGGGATCGAGCTGCTGGCGGGGGCCCAGGGTCTGGACTTCCACCGCCCGCTCACGTCGTCGCCTGCGCTGGAGCGGGCCTGGGCGATCGTGCGGGAAGCCGCGCCGGAATATGCGTCCGACCACTATTTCGCGCCCGACATCGCGCGGGCGACCGACGGAGTGACCGCCGGTCGCTATCGCGACATCGTGCCGGGCCTGTTGCCCTCGGCCTAAAGGCCGGAGGCGCCGAGGCAGGCGGCGCGGGTGGGCACCGGCGGCAGCTGGGCCATGGCGTCGGGATCCTGAATGAGCCCGGCCGCCAGCTCGGCGATCTCGTTGTTCACATCGTCCGAGGACTTGCCGAGGGCCGCGCCGGACTGTTCGGCATTCGTCAGCAGGGTGTAGTTGTCCGAGAGGAGCTTTTGCAGCTCTGCATCACTCATTTCCTGCTGCATCAGCTCGATCATGCCGAGAGTGCCGAAGGCCGCGCAGGTCAGGTCGAAGTCGTAGCGGTCGTCCGCCTCTCGCGGCCGGGTCAGATTCGGGACCTGGGCGGCTGACGTGGTGGTGCCGCGCTCCGTGACGATCAGGCGGTAGGCGCCGGTCGCGCCTGCCGCGTAGCTGTTGGCGAGGATGAAATAGTCGCCGCCCGAAGAGGTGAAGATCAGGCGCGAATTGGTGTTGTCCTCGCTGATGTCGTCATTGGTCTGCTCCACCGGCGGCTGGCAGGCCCGACCTGGCCCCATCCCGATGAAGGTGTCAAAGTCGCTGGACGTCAGATCAATGGCATAGGACTGCCCCGCCCGGGTCGAGACGATGTAGCAGTCATAGTTGCTGCCATCGACCTCCATGACGGGATCGCTGGCGCTCAGCGTGCCTCTGACCGGCTCGCCGAGGCGGATCGCGGTCTGGGCCGAGGCCGTCGTCGAGACGGCCAGGGCCGCCATCAGGGCCGTCGCGGCCACAGCGCCCGTGCGGACCAAAATTTTCGGGGACATGAACATGGACTCCTGTCGGGGCGACACGCCCCCGGTTAAACACTGAGGAAGCTTAGCGGAACCGCGTTACCGGTGTGAAGCCATTGGCCCGGTCGCAGTCCGCCACGGCGGTCAGATAGTCCGAAACCTGCTGGGGCAGATTATCGATGAAGCCGTTGAGCGTGCTGAGCACAAAGGCGCTGGACATGAAGTCGGCCGAGCCTTCCTGGGCAGGGGACAGACGAGACGAGACCCGACGATTGCGGTCGGCATAGTCGATCGAGCCGACATTGCCGTAGCGGGTCAGATACTGGCGCAGCTCCCCCATGGCGCGGTAGGCGCCGGCGCAGACATAGGCGTCCGTGCCCCATTCATTCTCGACTTCCGGCAGGGCATCCATCGATCCTTGCGCGGTCTCGGACTCGACCACCCCGGCGGTGACCTTGACCCAGTAGTTGCCACCTTCACCCGCGTTGAAGGCGTTGGCGCGGATCAGCAGGCGGGGTTCGTTGAAGGTGCCGCTGAGCCGGGCATTGGTGTTGTCGCCGCTGTCGTCATCGGCGGCGAGCGCGGTCATATTGTCCCCGCAGTCCCGGCCCGTGCCGACTACCAGAAAGGTATCGAAGAAGCCGCTCATCAGGTCGATGGTGATCGGCTGACCATTGGTCTCGACCACCCAGCACTCATAGGAACTGCCGTCCGCCAGTTTGGGCGACTGGGCATTGAGGGTTGAGCCGGACTGTTCGCCGACGGCGATCCGGGTCTGGGCCGAGGCGGTGCCGGCGGCGGCGACAAGCGCGAGGCCAACGGCCGTGGCGGTAACGAAGCGTGCGAGCATGGGAGTCCCTCCAGATGTGTGCGGCACCCTAGACCCGAAGCTGCAGCAAGGCTTCTGACAGAGTCTGACGTGACGCGGGTTGGCGACGAGAGCGGGAACGCCAAAGCCCCTCTCGCCCGGGGGGCAGAGGATATGGAGAGGCGGGCGGCGCATGGGCCGGGGGCCCGGAACCGTATGCTCCCGTGCTTTCGCCGTCAGGGAGCGTGTGTGATTTTCGGCCCCGTAGCCTGGCGCCGCCCCGGTCGGTTCACGCGAGCGCCTGGGGGGACTGTCTCTTCCGCCGGGGGTCGGGCACCCGGATGCTTGTGCGCCCGACTTCGCCTGTCCCGGTTCGACAGCAGGTCCCAGTCTCTCGGCCCGCGACGGGCGAGGCGTCCAGAAACGCCCCGGACCCCGGGGTTTCGCCCCGGGCAGTCCCGCTCGACCGGCCCCCGCCGCCGCTTCAGTGCCTGGGTCCCGAGGCGCCTCTCCTGCGACGGAGACGGGCAGAGGGTGGCACACCGCTGCACCTGGTCGGGAAGAACGGTAAGAGAAACGGTGGGGGCGTTGAAAGGGTTGGGAAATTTGCGGGCGGCTATCGCACTATCTGTCTCCTCCCTAGCAAAGCTGGAGAGGTGGATCGGATGCGAAGCAGCCGAGACGGAGGGGCTCTTGAGGGCGTGCCTGTGGTGGAGAACCCCTCCACCGCCCCGCGGTCCCTCTCCCCATCATGGTGGGGAGGAGACGGAAAAACTTCCCTCGCAGGAAGCCGCTCAGCCCTCGATCGGGCCGGAGGGGGACAGCCGGCGGGGGATGGCGCGCATGGCGTGGACGAGGGCGAGGGCGCGGCCGGCGGGGGTGGGGTCGATGGCGGCGATGTGGTCGAGGCGGCGGCGCACCTTGGCCAGGGGGGCATCGGCGCCCGAGGCCCAGTCGGTCGAGCCCAGGGTCATCAGTCCCCTGCCCTGCCCCTCGACGAGGGTCAGGCCCACGCCGACCTGTTTGCGGATCGAGGCCCAGGGCTGTTTGTAATGGTCGTGGCCGGGACCGAGATCATAGGCGGCGATTCCCAGCCGGGGCATGGCGCGGATAGCCTGATCAAGGAAGGCATTCCCGGGCGACACATGGGCCAGCGCCGGATTGGTCGAGGCGATCCACGGATGATAGGTGCCCTGTCCGAACACGCCGAAATGGCCGCCCACCAGCGTATCGCCGGCGTGCAGGGTCAGCATCAGGCCACGGAAATGGGGCGTGTCCGCCTCGAACAGGTCTGACATCAGGGCGCGCACCCAGAGCGGGCGCAGCACGTCCTGAAGCCCGGTGCGCTCGAACTGCTCGGACTTCCACGACAGCAGGGCGTCGAGGTCGTCACGGGACTGGCTCTGGTCAAAGCGCAGGGGGCCAAGCTCGGCGAGGCGGTTGGACAGCCGTCGCCAGTTCTTGAACTTCTTGGGGCTGACGGCGCGCATGGACTCGAGGTGGGCCTCGGGACCGTCGGGCGTCTCGATGGCAAAAGCGTCCGGCCCGGTACCGACCGGCGGGAACAGGCCATAGGGATCGACCAGACCGATGTGTCGGAAGGCGCCGATGCCCGCCAAGGTCAGGGCCTGCGGGCCATCCATGCCGGGCGCAGGCCCGGTGATGAGAGCGTGATAGTCGGAAAAGGGGGCGCCCAGCGGGCGGGCAAAGCCGCCGGGACGCCGGTGCAGGCCGAGGAAGCCGACGATCTCGTCTCCCCGGCGATAGGTAACGACCTCGGCATCGTCGCGGACCCGCCCGATGGCGCGGGCGAAGTCCGGCCCCATCAGCGGATTGGCAAAGGCCGTCTGCTGTCCCTGAAAGGCACGCCAGACGTCGGCTTCCCGGTCGGGAAGGTCCGTCGCGGGACGGCGGGTGGCGATGATCTGTGCCATTGCGGGAGGCTTTCAGGGCAAACGGTGGACGCTGGCCCGCCCCCTGCAAGACCCTGACCGAAAGCCGGCTCAGTTCAGAGCGAACAGCCGCTGGTACCGACCGAGAGCGGGCTCGGAGAGGCGCACGCTGATCTCGAGGCGGCCGTCGGCATCTTCGGTGCGGGCGGTGATGCGGCCGTGCTCATAGAGCCAGGCGAGGGCCTCGCCGTCCTGGGGTTCGAGCGTCAGGTGGATTTCGGGGTCGGTATCGATGCGTTCGGCGATGGCCTGACGCAGGGCCTCAAGCCCCTCGCCCGTCAGGGCCGAGACGGCGACCGCGCCCTCGGTCCGGGCGCGGGTGACCATGGCGGCGTGGGTCTCGGGATCGAGGCGGTCGATCTTGTTCCAGACCTCGAGGGTGCGGACCTGAAGCGAGGCCTCCTCCTCGCCCTCGGCGGGGGTGATGCGGGCCAGAACCTCCTCGACGTCCTTGGCCTCGGCGTCGGTCTCGGGGCTGGAGATATCGCGGACGTGCAGGATCAGATCGGCCTCGGCGACCTCCTCGAGGGTGGCGCGGAAGCTCTCGACCAGTTCGTGCGGCAGGTCGGAAATGAAGCCCACGGTGTCGGCGATCAGGGCCGACCGCCCCTGCGGCAGGCGGATCATGCGCTGGGTCGGGTCGAGGGTGGCAAACAGCAGGTCCCTTGCCACCACCTCGGCCCCGGTCAGGTGGTTGAACAGGGTCGACTTGCCCGCATTGGTGTAGCCGACCAGGGCGACGGTCGGGAACGGCACCTTCTTGCGCGCGGTGCGGTGCAGTCCCCGGGTGCGACGGACGTCCTGGAGGTCGGTCCTGAGCTTGACGATGCGGTCGGCGATCAGGCGGCGGTCCAGCTCGATCTGGGTTTCGCCGGGACCGCCGGTCGAGCCCGTGCCGCCGCGCTGGCGTTCCAGGTGGGTCCAGGTGCGGACGAGGCGCGAGCGCTCGTATTCCAGCCGGGCCAGCTCGACCTGCAGCCGGCCTTCCCGCGTGCGGGCCCGCCTGCCGAAGATCTCGAGGATCAGGCCGGTGCGGTCGATGACCTTGGCCTCCCACGCTTTTTCCAGATTGCGCTGCTGGACCGGGGTCAGGGCGTCGTCGATGACGACGACCTCGGCCTCGGCCGCGCGCACGAGGGCGGCCATTTCGTCGACCTTGCCCGAGCCGAACAGGGTGGCCGGCGTGGTGCGGCGAAGGGCGATGACCTCCTGGCCGCGGACGTCGAGGTCCAGCGCCTGGGCCAGACCCACGGCCTCGTCCAGCCGATCCTGTGGACGGCGGCCCCCTGCCCGGCCAGCCGAGCGATCAGGGTGGAGCACAAGCGCCCGAACGGGCGGAGCGGTATGGTCGATCAGCGGTGAAGACACGCAGGTTCCGGGCTTTGAATGGACGAAAGCGTCCCGTCCGCGAACGCACGGACAGGACCACAGGCTCCCTCAGCGCTCCGGACCAGACGGATCAGTCCTGATCTTCCGGCTCGCGCAGATCGACCGGAGCCGAGGGCATGATGGTGGAGATGGCGTGCTTGTAGACCAATTGCGACTGGCCATCGCGACGCAGCAGCACGCAGAAATTGTCGAACCAGGTAACGATGCCCTGCAGCTTGACGCCGTTGACGAGGAAGATGGTCAGCGGGGTCTTGGTCTTGCGGACCGTGTTGAGGAAGGTGTCCTGAAGGTTCTGACGCTTGTCTTGCGGCATGGCAGGTTGATCCTGTTCTTGCTTGTTGTCCGGCAGGGGGAGCGCCGGAGCCGCGATGTGCCGCGACGGGGCGACCTTAGTCACCGGCATCGGCGACGGCAACCGCGTGCGGGTTAAACCGCGCCGTCGCGGGCGGCGTCGAGATAGGCTTCGCGGAGGCGGCGGGTGACGGGGCCGGGCTTGCCGGTGCCGATCTTTGTGCCATCGATGGATATGGCGGGCAGGACGAAGGCGCCGGCGGCGGTGAAGAAGGCCTCCTGGGCCGCCTTCGCCTCCTCGACGGTGAAGGCGCGTTCCTCGAACGGAATGCCCTCGTCCTTGATGATCTGCATCAGGGTCGAGCGGGTGCAGCCGCGCAGGATGTTGGCCTGGGTGTCGCGGGTGCGCAGGACGCCCTCGGCATCGATGATCCAGGCATTGGTCGAGGTGCCCTCGGTGACCAGACCCAGCTCGTCGACCAGCCAGCATTCATAGGCGCCGACCTCGCGTGCGGCCTGTTTGGCCAGCACATTGGGCAACAGGCCGACGGTCTTTATGTCACAGCGGCCCCAGCGCAGGTCCGGGCGGGTGACGACGGCCACGCCCTTTTTCGCCACGGCTTCGGCCTTGGCCTGATCGACTCGGCGCGAGGTGACGATGACGCTGGGCGGGGTGTCTGCGGACGGAAACGGATGGTCGCGGCGGGCCGTGCCGCGCGTGATCTGCAGATAGACGATGCCGTCGTCGACACGGTTGCGGCGGATGGTTTCCTTGAGGACGATGGTCAGGGCCTGGGGCGTCATCGGCATGCGGATACGCAGTTCCGACAGGCTGCGCTGCAGGCGGGTCATATGGCCCTCGAAGTCGGCCAGCCGACCGTCGAATACGGACCAGACCTCATAGACGCCGTCGGCGAACTGGAAGCCCCGGTCCTCGATATGGACGAGCGCCCCGGTGTGGGGCAGGTACTGGCCGTTGACGTAGGCGGTGCGGGACATCAGGCGTCGCTCGCCTCGATCTCGTCGTCGCCACCGCGCGCGGGCGAAACCCCCAGCGACTTGAGCTTGCGGTGCAGGGCCGAGCGCTCCATGCCGATGAAGCCTGCCGTGCGCGAGATATTGCCGCCGAAGCGCATGATCTGGGCCGCCAGATATTCGCGTTCGAACACCTCACGGGCCTCGCGCAGCGGCAGGGCGATGATTCGCTCATTGCCCATCGACAGGGTGGCGTTGTCCGACGGGCCGTCCTGGGGAAGCATGTCGGCGGTGATCGGCTCGGATGGGTCGCCGGTGGCCAGGATCAGCAGGCGCTCGATGTTGTTGCGCAGCTGGCGGACGTTGCCGGGCCAGGGGTTGACCTGCATGACCGCGACCGCGTCGTCGCCGATGCGCCGGCGGGGCAGACCCTGGGAGATGCAGATGCTCTCGGTGAAATGCTCGATCATTTCGGCGATGTCCTCGCGGCGCTCGGTCAGGGGCGGGACGCGGATCGGCACGACGGCGAGGCGGTGGAACAGGTCCTCGCGGAAGCGGCCCTCCTCGATCTCCTGCTTCAGGTCGCGCGAGGAGGAGGTGATGACGCGGACATCGACCTGGACGTCCTGCTCGCCGCCGATGCGGCGGAAGCGCTGTTCGACCAGCACGCGCAGGATGCGGCTCTGACTCTCGCGCGGCATGTCGGCGACCTCGTCGAGGTAGAGGGTGCCGTTGTGGGCGCGCTCGAACACACCGATCTTGCTGGGGCGGCCGTCGACGCCCTCCTCGCCGAACAGCTCGAGGTCGAGGCGTTCGGGGGTCATGCCGGCGGCCGCGATGGCCACGAACTCGGACTTGCCGCGCGGGCTGGCCTCATGGATCTGGCGGGCCACCAGCTCCTTGCCGGAACCGGGCGGGCCCGAGATCAGCACGCGGCTGTTGGCGGGGGCGACCTTGGAGATGGTGTTGCGCAAGGCGACAGCAGCGGCCGACTTGCCGATGATGCCGGTCGGCGTCATGGCCTGGGCGCGCAGCTGGCGGTTTTCGCGTTTGAGCGAGGCGGCCTCGAGCGCGCGCTGGATGACCACCACCAGCCGGTCGGACTTGAACGGCTTTTCGATGAAGTCATAGGCACCGCGCTGCAGGGCGCTGACGGCGGTCTCGATATTGCCGTGACCCGAGATCATGACGACCGGCAGGTCGGGGTCGATGGTGCGGATGATGTCGAGCAACTCCAGCCCGTCGATGCCGCCCCCCTGCATCCAGATGTCCAGCAGGGCCAGCGACGGCTTGCGCGCGCGAATGGCAGCGAGGGCCTCGTCAGAATTGGAGGCGGTGCGGATCGAATGCCCCTCATCTTCGAGCAGGCCGGCGACCAGGTCGCGGATGTCGGCCTCGTCGTCGACGACCAGTATGTCGGCTCCGTTGCTTTTCATGAGCTCTCTCTATTCAGCCGCGGGGATGGTGGAGGGGGAAGGGGTGGCAGGCACGGTCCCGGTCCGGGACGGGGCCTTGAGCGGGAAGACCAGACAGACCCGGGCTCCCCTCAGCGTTTCGGCATCGGCCAGTTTCAGCTCGCCGCCGTGGTCCTCACAGATACGGCGGACGATGGCGAGGCCCAGCCCCGTGCCCTTGTCGCGCGTGGTGACATAGGGCTCGGTCAGGCGGTCGCGGTCCTTTTCAGGTAAGCCGACGCCGTCATCCTCGATGACGAAGGTGATCGTGTTCGGCTCGAGGTCCAGCCAGGCGAGGATGGCGGTGCCGGCGTCCGTGTCGCCGGTCATGGCGCGGCGGGCCTGCACCGACTCCCCGGCGTTCTTGAGGATGTTGGTCAGGGCCTGGCCGACCATGCGGCCGTCGCACTGAAGCTCGGTCCTGGGCAGGCCGCGCTGGAGGTCAATGGCGGCGTCGGGCACCGCCACGCGCTGGGCAAAAACCGCCTGACGCAGCAGTTCGGCGGGGTTCTCGGGCGCAAAACGAGGCGCCGGCATGCGGGCGAAGGAGGAGAATTCGTCGACCATGCGGCCGATGTCGCCGACCTGACGGATGATGGTCTCGGTGCAGCGATCAAAGACCTCGACATCATCAACCACCTGCGAGCGGTATTTGCGGCGCAGACGCTCGGCCGACAGCTGGATCGGGGTCAGGGGGTTCTTGATCTCATGGGCGATGCGGCGCGCGACGTCGCGCCAGGCGGCATTGCGCTGGGCCGTGACCAGCCGGGTGATGTCGTCGAAGGTCAGCACCATCTCGCCGCCCAGACCGCCCTCGATCCGGACGCGCAGGCGGCGGGTCTCGCCGTCGCGGGTGACGTCGATGTCTTCCTCGATGTGGGCCTCGGCCCGCTTGAGCAGCTCGCTGAGCTCCGGCGAAAAGGCCGCCAGTTCGCGACCTGTCAGGTCAGCATCGGGCAGGCCCAGCAGTTCGATGGCGCTGGCGTTGATGGCGGAGACGCGGCCCTTGCGATCCAGACCGATGACCCCGGCGCTGACGCCGGACAACACGGTTTCGATGAAGCGACTTCGGCCCTGGGCATCCTCGCTGGCGGCTTTCAAGGCCTCTTGCTGCGCCTGAAGATCGCTGGTCATGCGGTTAAATGCATTGGACAAGGCCGCGATTTCGTGAGGTTCTTTATCGACCGCAACGCGGGCCGAGAGGTCGCCGTCCGCGACCTGATCCGCGGCCTGTGCCAGACGCCCGATCGGCACCGAAATGGCGCTGGCGGCCGACATGCCCAGCCAGACGGCGCCCACGAGAACCAGCAGGGCGGTCTCGAGATAGCTGAGGGCAAAGGCGGTCTGGATGCTGGCGCGGCTTTCCTGGGCCTCGCGATAGGCCTGGATGGACTGCTCGCTGTTGCGCATCTGCGAGATCAGCCCGGGCTGTAGGGGACGGACGGCATAGAGGTAGGCGTCGCCATACCCGGACAGCGGATAGAGGGTGCGGATGGTGTCGGGGTTTTCGGTGACGCCGCTTGGGGCGATTTCGCCCTGCGCCGCCATTTCAAGATCGCTGCGGGGCGGTCCGACATAGGCGGGAGCGCCCGGCAGTTCGCCGCTGGCCAGAACCCGCCCCTGACCGTCGAGGATATAGAGGGCGGGATAGCCGAAGATGTCCGCCGTCTGGGCCAGAAGGCCGGAGAAGCGGATGCGGCTGGTCTGGAAGTCCGCGCGGGCTTCGGGGGCCGTCAGCTCATTGGCCATGGTCGCGAGGTCGGATTCGAGTTCGAGGCTGACATCGCGGACATAGGCGCGACCGATGTCAGCGCCGTTTTCGACCGCCGCGCTGACGTTGACGCTGAACCACTGGTCCACGCCGCGGTTGACCAGCACGCCGAACACCAGGGCGATCAGGATGGCGGGCACCACGGCCACCAGCGAGAACAGGGTCACGAACCGGAGGTGCAGGCGCGCGCCGGCCTGTTTGCGATTGCGGACCAGATCCAGCACCTGGATGCCAACGCCGGACGCCAGTGTCAGGATCAGGACCAGATTGCCCAGAAGAATGTAGAGCACCGCCCGGCTGGTCGCTGCCCGGGCCCCCTCCTCGCCGCCTGCCTCGGGCGCGACGGCCACAAGCCAGATGGCCGCGACGGTGATCAGGAAGGCGACGGCATAGGCCACACCGAACACGGGACGCCCGGCCGGGGTCGAGATACCGGCCCGCAACGCGCCGAGCGCCGCATCCAGCGGCCGGCTTTTAGGCATTTCATCTGCTGTCACAGGGCCGGTCATGCGTCCGGCACCATCCGATACCTGTGGCCGATGATCAACAGGTTAGTTGCGAATATGCGGCACTACGCCGTCCAGAGCTCCGACAGGGACCGGGCCACGGCCTCGGGATCGTCCATACGGCACAGGCGTGCCTTGGCGGCGCGGCGGTCGGCGGGGTCCGCAGGCCAGGGGGCCTGTTCGATGTACCAGCCGAGGTGTTTGCGGAACATCTTCAGCCCCAGCGGATAGCCATAGAAGTCCAGCGAGGCCTGCATATGGTCGATGACCAGCGTCAGACGGTCGGCGCGGTCGGGAGCATCGGGACCGGTGTCGCCGTTCAGGCCGGCCTCAAGCCGGGCCGCCAGCCAGGGCCGGCCATAGACCCCGCGCCCCAGCATCAGGGCATCGGCGCCCGATTGCTCCAGCGCGTCGCGGGCGTCTTGCAGCGTCAGCACGTCGCCATTGACGACGACGGGGATGGAGACCGCGTCCTTGACCTCACCCACCGCCTGCCAGTCGGCCTTGCCGGTATAGAATTGCTTGCGGGTGCGGCCATGCACGGTGACGGCCTGGACGCCGATCTGTTCGGCGCGCCGGGCCAGGGTTGCGGCATTGCGGTCGGTGTCGTCCCAGCCCAGACGCATCTTGACGGTGACCGGGCGGCTGACGGCCCCCACGACCGCCTCCATGATACGGCAGGCGAGATCAGGCACCCGCATCAGGGCCGACCCTGAGGCCGAGCCGGTGACCTCCTTGGCCGGACAGCCAAAGTTGAGGTCGATCAGGTCAGCGCCCGCGCGCTCGGCCATGCGCGCGCCCTCGGCCATGGCCTCGGGATCCCGCCCGACCAGCTGGATGACGGTCAGGGGCAGGCCATCGCCCACCGCCGCCCGGCGGACGACATCGGGGCGACCGCGAGCCAGCTCGGCCGAGGCGACCATTTCGGTGGCGACATAGGGCGCACCGAGGCGCGAGGCCACGCGCCGGAACGGCAGGTCGGTGATCCCCGTCATGGGGGCCATCAGCACCCGGCCGGGAACGGTCACATCGCCGATGGTCAGGGAGGAAGCCATCGGCCCCTATCTTCGCCCCGCCCCCCTCTCGTCAAGTCTGCGACCGCGCCCTAGAAGAGCGGCATGAGATTTCAGGCGGTTGTTGTGGCGGCGGGCTCGGGCTCTCGCGCCGGTGTGGAAAAGCCCTGGGCGGCGCTGGCGGGTGTGCCCGTGCTGCGCTGGTCGGTGCGCGCGCTGCTGGACGCCGGGGCCGCTGACGTCGTGGTCGTGGTGGGCCCTCATCGTCTGGCTGATGTGGGGGACGCGCTGGCAGGCCTGACCGGCTGGCGGGCCGTTGAGGGCGGCGCGACCCGCGCGGAGTCGGTCATGCGGGGGCTGGATGCCATTGAGGCGGGCGATCTGGCGGGCGCGGATACGCCGGTGCTGATCCACGATGCGGCGCGGCCGTTTCTGGAGCGGGCCGTGATCGACCGCCTGATCGATGCGCTGGGTGATGCCGACGGAGCGGTCCCTGCCCTGCCCGCCGTCGACAGCCTGCGGCGGGGCGATGAGGCCGGGCTGGGCGACAGCGTCGATCGCGACGGCCTGTTCCGGGCCCAAACGCCGCAGGCCTTCCGGCTGGCCACGGTGCGGGCGGCCCTGACCGACTGGCCGGGCGAGACGCCGCCGACCGATGAAGCCGAGGCCGTGCGTGCGGCGGGCGGCCGGGTTGTGCTGGTCGCCGGCGATCCCCGCCTGTTCAAACTGACCTATCCCGAGGATTTCATCATGGCCGAGGCGCTCGCTGCCGGACTGAACCCGCCGTCCATAACGCGCGTCGGACAGGGGTTCGATGTGCACCGCTGGGGACCGGGGACGTCGGTGTGGCTGTGCGGCGTCGAGATTCCACACGACCGGACCCTGATCGGCCATTCGGATGCCGATGCGGGCCTGCATGCCCTGACCGACGCCATTCTGGGTGCCATGGGGGACGGCGACATCGGCGACCATTTCCCGCCCTCCGATCCGCAGTGGAAGGGGGCATCGAGCGACCGGTTTCTGGTGCACGCCGTCGAACGGCTAACGGCGCGCGGGGGGCGGCTGATCAATGTCGATGTGACCCTGATCTGCGAGGAACCGAAGATCAAACCGCACCGTCAGGCGATGCGCGAGCGGATGGCCGAGCTGTGCGGCCTTCCGCTGGATGGGGTCAGCGTCAAGGCGACCACGACCGAACAGCTGGGCTTTACGGGGCGCGGTGAAGGGCTTGCCGCGCAGGCGGTGGCCACGATCACCCTGCCCGCTTCACGCTAGAAGTTGGCGCGGACCAGGGCGCCCCACAGATTGACGTAGTCGTCGGTCCATGGGCGGACCTCGGTGTCGGCGAGGACACGCCAGTCCGGATCGTCCACGAAGTCGGCCAGGCCTTCCTCGGTGGGGGACATGATCAGCACCTCGGTCGAGGCCTCGGCCATGTCGGGCTGGTCGGGACGCTCGAAGAAGATCCGGTGGCGCTCGGCAGCGCCCAGCTGACGCGCGGCAGCGACCGTCGGCAGGGTGATGTCGAGGTTGCGGTTCGACACATGCAGGACCACCATCCCGGTCGGTCCGACCAGCCGCAGATAGTCTGCCAGCGCCTCGACCGTCAGCAGGTGCGTCGGCACGACGTCGGAGGAGAAGGCGTCGATGACCAGAAGGTCGAAGGCGGCGTCGGGCTGTTGCGCCAGGGTCAGGCGGGCATCGCCGAGGACGGTCTGGACGGGGCCTGCGGCACAGTCCGAGATATAGGTGAACCAGCGCGGATCGCGCGCCATGCGGTCGACCATGGGGTCGATCTCGAAGAAGGTCAGGGTGTCGCCGGGCCGCTTGTAGGCCGCCATGGCCCCGGCTCCGAGCCCGACCACCCCCATGCGCACCTCGGGCGAGCGAGACTGGACCTCAAGGGCCGCGAGGCCGATCGGGGTGGAGTAGGCATAGTACATGGTCGGGTTGCAGGCATGGTCGGGATGGCGCGCCTGGGCCCCGTGCAAGGTGGTGCCGTGCATCAGCACATGGACCGGGCCGCCCATGCCGGAGTCCTCGATCTCGGCCACCCGCATGACTCCGAAGAAGCTGCGCTCGGTCAGGCTCCAGTCATAGCCGCGGGCCACATGCTGGGCCGACAGGGCGATCATCAGCAGGACGCCGGTGAAGACCAGCGCCTTGTCCCGCACCAGAAAGGCGCAGATGGCCGCGCCGCCGAGGATGATCGAGGCCAGCTTGAGGGTGGTCAGGTCCTGCACATAGGGCCAGAGCGACGGGGTCCGGGCGATCACCTCCATCACCACATGCGGCATGACCGACAGGAAGGCGGCGCCGAGCAGGAAATAGCCGTGACGCAAGGTGAAGGGGCCGCCCCGGGGCCGGGCCAGACCGACGGCCACCAGCACCAGCGGATACTCCCACACCATGTTGAAGATGACGGGCGCGATCAGGGCGTTGAACACCCCGCCCAGCATGCCGCCGACCGACAGCAGCAGGTAGAATTCGGTCAGCCGGTCGGGCGGGGGGCGACGGCCCGCCAGAAGCTGGTGACACAGCAGGGCCGTGAAGAAGAAGGTCGTCAGATGAACGACGAGGATCAGCATCCAGCTGGAACTGCGGAAGGCGACCATGCTGACGGTCACGGCCAGCAGGGCCGACTGGACGATCAGGGTGATCGGCAGGGGGATCCACGGCCGGCTCTGGAAGGCGATGACGAAGGTCAGCAGATAGAGGGCCAGCGGCAGGACCCAGAGGAAGGGCGCCGAGGCGACATCGGTCGTCAGGTGGGCGGTCACGCCCAGCATCAGGCTGGACGGCGCGGCGGCCAGCAGCACCCAGATGCCGCGCTCGCGCCAGTCGATGGGCGAGGTGCGGGCCAGCGGGGGCGGCTCGACGCGCGTCAGGGCCCGGGCGCGCCAGACGGTCAGGCCCAGCGCGACGATCATCAGGACGAAGACGCCATAGCCCACACTCCAGCCCCAGCGCTGACCGGACAGGGAGCTGAGCGGCTCGATCAGGACGGGATAGGCCAGCAGGGCGAGGAAGCTGCCGAGATTGGACGCGGCATAGAGGACATAGGGGTTCTGGCCATCGGCGTGCCCCACGCGGACGCGGGCGTACCAGGCCTGAAGCAGGGGGGCGGTCGCCGACAGGATGGCGAACGGCAGACCGACCGAGATGGCCAGCGTCGTCAGCAGCCAGCCGATCGGTGCCGAGGGGTCCGGATCCCCCAGCAGGCCATTGACCCGGAGCGGCAGGAAGATGGCCGCGATCAACAGCAGGATCAGATGGATGCCGACTTGAAGGCGCAGGGAGGCGACCTTCTGAAGCAGGTGGGCATAGGCATAGCCCGCCAGCAGGCCCGTCTGGAAGAAGACCATGGCCGTGTTCCAGACCGAGGGCGATCCCCCCAGCACCGGCAGGACCAGTTTGGTGATCATGGGCTGGACGGAAAAGACCAGCATGGCCGAGGTGAAGATCGCCAGACCGAAGATCAGCGGGGTCAGGCGGACGCCGAGCGGCTCGACCCCGTCGGTCACGCTGGTCTGGCTCATGCATGCTCCATCGACAGGCGGGCATCGGCGCGGCACCCTGTGGGCCACCGTAAGGCTGACTCGCCAAGGCTTAAAGCCATGTTTACTCCCGATCTGATGACCTTGGCCGAGGCGGTCGTGGCGCGCGCGCAGGCGCGGGGGATGACGCTGGCCACGGCCGAGAGCTGTACGGGCGGTCTGGTCGCGGCCCTGATCACCTCCGTGGCGGGATCCTCGGCGGTGCTGGAACAGGGGGCGGTCACCTATTCCAATGCGGCCAAGACGCGGATGCTGGATGTACCGGCGGCCCTGATCGAGGCGCATGGCGCGGTGTCTCAGCCTGTGGCGGAAGCCATGGCGACCGGGGCGCGAGCCCGGGCGGGTGTAGGTCTGGCGGTCTCAATCACCGGGGTCGCCGGGCCCGGTGGCGGGTCAGCCGAGAAGCCGGTCGGACTGGTCCATTTCGGGCTCGCGACCGCAGACGGTGTGCGGCATCTGGAGCGCCGCTTTGGCGAGGGCGACCGTCAGGCGATCCGACTGGCGGCCACCGAGCAGGCGCTGAGGCTTTTGCTGGACGGGCTGGCGTGAGCCCTGCCCCGATCCTCGTCGATGCCCGCGGTCACCGGTGTCCGGTGCCGAGCCTGAGGCTGGCGCGCGCGCTGGAGGCGGCGGCGCCGGGTGAGACGATTGTACTGATGGCGACGGACCCGATGGCGCGCATCGATGTGCCGCACATGCTGGGCGACGGGCCGCACAGGCTGATCGGGATTGAGGACGCAGAAGGCGTCCTGCGGATCACTGTCGAGACTGGCGCCGCGCCGTCAGGCTGACGACCTTCGGCGTCTGCATCAAGGCTTCCTCGGCCTCGACGATCAGGGCTTCGTCGCGGGCGCGCGCGACGATCTCCATCTCGGTGGCGAAGGCCCCGCCGTAGAAGATGGCGTTGACGTTCCACGACAGCCAGATCAGCAGGACCACGACCGCACCGACCGAGCCATAGGTCGCGCCCAGCACGGCGATCTGCTCGACATAGACGGCGCACAGCCACGACGAGATCATCGACAGCAGGGTGGCGATCACCCCGCCGGTGATGGCGGGCCGCCAGGCCACGCGCGACTTGTGCGACATGGCATAGCGGTAGAGCAGGCTCAGGCCGAACGACAGGCCGGCTGCGGGCAGCAGGACGTCCAGCGGCATATAGCCCCCGCTGGAGGCGCCGGTCGTTGCGGCCGATCCGGCGTGGGACATCAGCCGGGCCGTGACCACGGCGCCGGACACGACGGTGAACAGGCCAAAGGCAAACAGGGCGACGAAGAAGGCCAGCAGGTTGAACCTGAGGAAGCCATGCGGCTCGGCTTCGTCATGGATGAGGTTAAGACCGGCCAACAAGGCCTTGAAACCCCTGTGCGCAGCATAGGCACCGATGATCAGGGCGAAGGCGCTCTGCGTCGACACGGTGCGGGCCGAGGCATTGGTCAGCCGGCTGATTTCCTCAAGGAAGATGCTGCGCGCGGCGGCCGGCATGACGTCGGCGAGCGCCGTGGCCTGGGCGCTGACCTCACTGATCGACAGACCGACCTTGTAGAGACCGATCAGGATGGCGATCGCGGGGAATACGGCCAGCAGGGCGAAGAAGGACACCCCGCCCGTGTAGAGCATGACATCGCGGCCCCAGCTGCGGGCAAACGCGCGTCCGGACAGCCTGAGCCAGAAGCCGATCCGGCTCCGGAGAGAGTCAAAGGTCAAAGTCATCCTCGCCACAACCCGGCGCGAAACTAGACTTTTTTGTGACTTTGCAAACCCTCTTGCGTGAAGCGGTCATGGAACCGGTTGCGGGGGCGCCGGGGGGCTGTCTATGGTCCGGCACCATCGGGCTGGTCTCCGGATCGCAGAATCCGGGCTGAAGGGGGCGTACCGTTTTGGATTTCGATCCGCGTATTCTGGTCGTTACCGGCGATGAGACCGAGGGCGAGGCCCTGTGCCGTCAGCTTGATTCGGAAGGCTGGACCACGATCACCGCACCCTCGCCCGAGGCTGCGTCGATTGTGCTGGAAGATTTCCCGATCGAGGCGGCAATTCTGGTGGCCGGTGAGGCCGATGCCGATATCTCGGCGGTGGCGGCGCGGCTGAAGGGGCTGGCCTCGCCGCGATACCTGCCTGTCATCGCCCTGATGGGACGCGCGCCGACGCCCGAGGAATCCACGACCGTCGATCTGGCCATGACCGCTCCGGCTCATCCGGTGCAGCTGCGCATCCGGCTGGAACAGCTGGTCCGGGCAGCGCTGGCTGAAGAAGAGCTGAACCTGCGGATCGATACCTTCCGCCAGCAGGGTCAGGCCATCGACCTGCCGGCCACGGATCTGACTCCGGTGCGGGTGCTGGCGGCGGGCAAGCCGGATCGCCGGTTCCTGGCGCTGTCGAACGCCCTGGCGGAGGATGGCGCGGAGGTGGTGGCGGCCCCCACCCCCTACACCGCCTTTGACTATCTGCACGAAAGCCCGTTCGACGCCGCCGTGCTGTGGGGGGCGGAGGACCATGCCCCGGCGCTGTCGATCGCCTCGGGCATGAAAAGGAATACAAGGCTCTACCACATTCCGGTGATGCTTTACCTGAACGATGGCGCCCAGATGGACGCCTCGGATCTGTTCGGACGGGGCTTTGCCGATGTGGCTGCCGCGGACACGGATGAGCGCGAGACGGCGCGGCGACTGCTGGCCATGGCGCGCTTCCACCGTCGCCAGACCGGGGTGCGGCGCGCGCTGGAGTCGGTGCGGGGCTCAGGCCTGACCGATCCCGACACGGGCCTGTTCACCCGCGACCTGTTTGCCCAGCACCTGGGCCGGGTCAGCGAGGCGTCCCGCAAGCGTCGGCGGCCCCTGTCGCTGTGTGTGCTGAAGGTGACCATGACCGAGCCGGTCGAGGAGGCGCGCCGCGATGGCTGGCTGGCCCGCGCCCTGCCCCAGATCGGCACCATGGTGTCGCGTCTGATCCGCACCGAGGATACGGCGGCGCGCCTGTCCAGCGAGGTCTTCGCCCTGGCCCTGCCCGGCACGACCGAGGCCCAGGCCCGGATCGCGGCCCAGCGGATCGTGGCCGTGATCGGCTGTACCGCCTTTGAGGCCGGCCCCGGGCGCTCGCCCTTCGTGGTCGACTTTGAGCTTGGCGTGGCCGAGCAACGCAGCGGCGAGGCTCCCGCCCGGACGCTGGAGCGGGCCTCTGCGTCGCTGGCCACCGACACCCGCGTCGCGAGCTGAGCCCCGCGAAGCCAGTGCCGCTCATCCCCGCGAAAGCGGGGACCCAGAGTTTTGGGCGATCCGGGCTCTCCATCGGCTCCCAGCGGTCATCCCAAGCGGCATGTGCAGGGAAAGAACTGGGTCCCCGCTTTCGCGGGGATGAGCGGAAAGTGTGAAAGGTAACCTCGCTTGAGCGAAGTCTAGCTCTCGAGCGCCGCCACGGTTGCCAGCGAGTCGGTGATGCGCTCGGCGGCCTTGAGGCGTTCTTCCGGATTGGCCCATTCGCCCATGACCACGATCTTCTGATCCGGGCGCAGTTTCCACACGCCGGCATTCTTCTGGATCAGGCCGACCAGCCCGAGCGGGTTGGGAAAGGCGTTGTTGCGCAGGGTCAGGACCGCGCCCTTGGGCCCCATGTCGATGCGCTCGATCTGGGCCTTGCGGCAGGACGACTTGATGCCGACGATGCGGAGCAGCTGGCGGGCTTCGTCGGGCAGCGGCCCGAACCGGTCGATCAGTTCGGCGGCCAGGGCCTCGCGATCCTCGCCCCGCTCGGCATCCGACAGACGACGATACAGGCTGAGACGCAGGTTGAGGTCCGGCACATAAGACTCGGGAATCAGGACCGCCGCGCCGACATTGATGGTCGGCGACCAGTCGCGGTCGCGCAGGTCGCCGCCCTGCTCGCGCATCTCGGCCACGGCGTCTTCCAGCATCTGCTGATACAGTTCGACACCGACCTCGCGGATATGGCCCGACTGTTCATCGCCCAGCAGATTGCCCCCGCCCCGCTGGTCGAGGTCGTGGCTGGCCAGCTGGAAGCCGGCGCCGAGGTTGTCGAGCGACTGCAGCACCTGCAGCCGCCGTTCGGCCGACAGGCTGAGTGGGCGTTTGGGGTCGGTGGTCAGATAGGCGAAGGCACGCGCCTTGGACCGGCCGATGCGGCCGCGGATCTGGTGCAGCTGGGCCAGGCCGAACATGTCGGCCCGGTGCACGATCAGGGTGTTGGCCGTCGGAATATCGAGGCCGCTTTCGACGATGGTGGTCGATAGAAGCACATCATATTCGCCTTCATAGAAGGCGCTCATCACCGCCTCGAGCTGGGTCGGTGACATCTGGCCGTGGCCGACGACGGCCTTCACCTCGGGCACCTGTTCGCGCAGGAACTGTTCGATATCGGGCAGGTCGGCCAGACGAGGGGCGACGTAATAGGCCTGACCGCCGCGGTATTTCTCGCGCAGCAGGGCCTCGCGCACCATGACGGCGTCCCAGGGCGCAACATAGGTGCGGACCGCCAGACGATCGACCGGCGGAGTGGCGATGATCGACATCTCGCGGATGCCGGACAGGGCCATCTGCAGGGTGCGCGGAATGGGGGTGGCGGTCAGGGTCAGCAGGTGCACATCGGCGCGGAGGCTCTTGAGCTTCTCCTTGTGCTTGACGCCGAAATGCTGCTCCTCGTCGACGATTACGAGGCCGAGATCCTTGAAGCCGACCTGTTCGCTGAGCACCGCGTGGGTGCCGACCACGATCTCGAAACTGCCGTCCTTGAGGCCCGCGCGGGTCTCATTAGCATCCTTTGCCGTGACCATGCGCGACAGGTGACGGACGGTGATCGGCCAGCCGGCGAACCGCTCGCTGAAGGTCTTGAAGTGCTGACGCGCCAGAAGCGTGGTCGGGCAGACGATGGCCACCTGCTGGCCGGTCATGGCGACGACGAAGGCGGCCCGGAGTGCCACCTCGGTCTTGCCGAATCCGACATCGCCACAGATCAGCCGGTCCATGGGCGTGCCCTTGGCCAGATCGGACAGGACGTCGCCGATGGCGTTCAGCTGGTCGTCGGTTTCCTCATAGGGGAAGCGGGCACAGAATTCGTCGAACAGCCCCTGCGGCGGGACGACGACCTCGCTCTCGCGCAGGGCCCGTTTGGCGGCGAGCGCGATCAGGCCCTCGGCCATTTCACGCAGGCGGGCCTTGGCCTTGGCCTTGCGGCCCTGCCATCCGGCGCCACCCAGCCGGTCCAGCTGCACCCCATCGCCCTCGGCCCCGTAGCGGGTCAGAAGGTCGATGTTTTCGACCGGCAGATAGAGTTTGGCATCGCCGGCGTAGGCCAGTTCCAGACAGTCGTGGGGGGCCTCCTGAATGTCGAGGGTGCGCAGCCCCTCATAGCGACCGATGCCGTGGTCGAGGTGGACCACCAGATCGCCTGTGGTCAGGGCCGAGGCTTCGGCAAGGAAGTTGGAGGCACGGCGCTTCTTGCGCGGGCGGGCCAGCCGGTCGCCGAGGATGTCGGTCTCGGTGATGACGACCAGATCGTCGGTCTCGAACCCCGTCTCGACCGGCAGGACGGCGCGCAGATAGAGGGTGTCGGTCGCCGCCTGCACATCGGCCCAGTCGCGCACCGGCACGACGGGTTCCAGCCCGTGATCGGCCAGCATGGAGGCGAGGCGTTCCGACGAGCCCTCGCTCCAGGAGGCGAACAGCACCTTGCGACCGTCCGCGCGACGAGCCTTGGCATAGGCGGCCACCGCCTCGAACAGATTGACGCTGTCCTGCGCGCGCTCGGCCGCGAACGACCGCCCCAGCCGGCCGCCGGCATCCTCGCCCGGCCCCGAGAGCGGGCTGAGCTGGATGACGGGACGGGAGGCCAGCGCACGGGTCCAGTCGTCGGGCGACAGATAGAGGGCCTCGGGCGGCAGGGCGCGGCCGCTCTGGACGCTGCGACCGGGGCTGGCCTGTGCGGCCTCGCGCCGGGCCTCGAAGGCATCGACGGTCAGGTCCCAGCGCTCGGAGCGGGCCTTGTCGGCCTGGCTGTCCAGCCAGACGGTGGCGTCGGCCGGCAGATAGTCGAACAGGGTCTCAAGGTGCGGATAGAGCAGCGGCAGCCAGTGCTCCAGCCCCTGACGGCGGGCGCCTTCGCTAACGGCGGCATAGAGGGGATCGTCCCCCGCCGTGCCGAACCGGTTGAGATAGCCGGTGCGGAAGCGTGAAATGGCCTCGGGATTCAGCAGGGCCTCGGACACCGGGGCCAGACGCACGGCGGCCCTCTGGCCGGTCGAGCGCTGGGTGGCCGGATCGAAGGTGCGGATCGACTCCAGCTCCTGACCGAACATGTCGAGGCGCACGGGCTCATCAAAGCCCGGCGGGAAGACGTCGATGACCCCGCCCCGCACGGCATATTCGCCGCGTTCCGACACGGTCGAGGCGCGGACATAACCATTGGTGGCGAAATAGGTCTCGAGGGCCGCGGTATCGAGCTCGCGGCCGACGTGGGTCTCGAAGCCGGCGCTGGCGGTGATCTCGCGCGGCGGAGTGCGCTGCAGGGCGGCACCGACCGTGGCGACGATCAGCAGGGGTTTGTCGGGGGCCTTGCCGGCGGCGAGACGGCTGAGCGTCGCCATCCGCTGGGCCGAGACCGAGGACGACGGGCTGAGCCGGTCATAGGGCAGACAGTCCCAGGCCGGATAGGAGACGACCTCGATCCCCTCGGCGAAGAAGCCGACGGCGTCGATGAACTGGGCGGCGCGTGAGGCGTCGCGGGCGATGAACAGGGCGGTGCCGCCCTCGCCCAGCCGTTCGGCGACGCGCAGGGCGTCCAGACCCTCGGGCGCGCCGCTCAGCGTAAGGGGGTCCGCCATTACCCAATGCCTCGCGCCACCTCGGACGAGACCGACTCGGCGACGAACCGGCGGATGCGGTCCATCAGCGGCCCTTCCCATTCGGGCGGCGTGGGCGTCGAGCCCTTGATCCAGCCGTAGAGGGTGTGGTCGTCCTCATCCAGCAGGGCCTCGAACAGGGCGAGGTCGGCTTCGTCCAGTTGCGGCGCGACCTGTTCCGAGAACGGACCGAGGATCATGTCGGCCTCGCGGAAGCCCCGACGCCAGGCGCGGAAGCGGATGCGGTTCAGCCGGGTCGTCATTTCGGCGCGTGCGATGTCTTCGGCCACAAGAAGTCTTGCCCGGTCAAAAAGGAATGGAGCCGTGTCAGATAGCGGTCGCGGGTCCATTTCGCCACCCGTCCTGTCCGGCTATCGTGACGCATCATGCGGCCCGAGATTCTGTTTCCCCTGTTCGTCGCGGTCGAAAGCCTGAAGGGCGTCGGCCCGCGCATGGCCCCGGCGGTGCACCGGCTGGCCGGGCCGCTGGTGCGTGACCTGATGTTTCTGGCCCCCACCGGCCTGATCCGCCGGCGCGAGATGACCGTGCAGACCGCGGTCGCCGGTGAGGTGGGCATCTTTGACCTGATCATCGGCGGCCTGACCAAGCCGGGGCGGCCGGGCCTGCCGTTCAAGCTGCGGGCCAATGATGAAACGGGCTTTCTGACCTTGGTCTGGTTCGGCGGATCGGAGGCTTGGATCCGCAAGCAATGCCCGGACGGGGAGCGCCGAATCGTCAGCGGCAAGGTCGAGACATTCAATGATCTGGTCCAGATCGCTCACCCGGATTATGTGGTGCCTGCGGACAAGCGGGACGAGATTGTGCTGGTCGAACCCGTCTATCCCGCTACCCAGGGGATCACCTCGCGGCAGGTGCGCAAGCTGGTGATGACGGCGATGGAGTCGCTGCCGGACCTGGCCGAATGGCAGGATGCGGCGTGGCTGGCGAAACAGGCCTGGCCCTCGTGGCCGGACGCGATGAAGGCCCTGCACGCCCCCGAGAGCGAGCTCGATCTCGATCCGCAGGCCCCGGCGCGGGCACGGCTGGCGTTTGACGAGCTGCTGGCCCACCAGCTGGCGCTGGCCCGGAGGCGGCGGAACCGGCAGGCGGTGCGGGCACCTCGGCTGGCACCCGGGGCGGCGGCAGAGCGGTTGCTGGCCGCCCTGCCCTTCACCCTGACCGGTGCGCAGCAGCGGGCGGTGGCGGACATCCGGCGCGATCTGGCCCATGGCGAGCAGATGGCGCGTCTGCTGCAGGGCGATGTCGGCTCGGGCAAGACGGCGGTGGCCGCGCTGGTGCTGGCGGATGCCGTCGACAGCGGCTTTCAGGCGGCCCTGATGGCCCCGACCGACATTCTGGCGCGCCAGCATCATGAGCGGCTGGCGCCCCTGTTTGCCGAGACGGGCGTGGCCTGCGCCCTGTTGACCGGGCGAGACCCGGCCAGTGTGCGGCGGCCGGTGCTGGAAGGACTGGCGGGCGGGCGGCTGCCGCTGGTGATCGGCACCCACGCCCTGTTTCAGGACAGTGTGCAGTTCCATCGGCTGGGGCTGGCGGTCATCGACGAACAGCACCGGTTCGGGGTGCGCGAGCGTCAGCGGCTGCTGGACAAGGGTGGAGCCGACGGGGCCGTACACCTGCTGACCATGTCGGCGACGCCCATCCCGCGCACGCTGGAACTGACGCAATATGGCGAGCTGGACGTCTCGCGGCTGGATGAGAAGCCGCCGGGGCGTCGGCCGATCAAGACGGCAGTGCTGCCGCTGGACCGGCTGGGCGAGGTGGCGGTGCGACTGAAGGCGGCGATCGAGGGTGGGGCACAAGCCTACTGGATCTGTCCGCTGATCGAGGAGTCCGAACACATCGACCTGGCCGCCGCCGAGGACCGGGCGCGAGATCTGGGCAAGCTGATGGGGCGTCCGGTCGGGCTGGTGCACGGACGGATGCCGGGTCCGGAGCGCGAGACGGTCATGCAGTCGTTTCTGGATGGGCATCTGCCGCTGCTGGTGGCGACGACCGTGGTCGAGGTCGGCGTCGATGTGCCCAATGCTACGCTGATGGTGATCGAGCACGCTGAACGGTTCGGGCTGGCGCAGCTGCACCAGCTGCGCGGGCGGATCGGCCGGTCGGACAAGCCCAGCGCCTGCACCCTGCTGTACGGCCAGTCAGAGACCGGGCTGGGCAAGACGGCGGTCGAGCGGCTGGATATCCTGCGCCGGACCGAGGACGGGTTCGAGATCGCCGAGGCGGATTTCCGGATCCGGGGGGGCGGCGACCCGCTGGGACTGAAGCAGAGCGGCTTTCCGGCCTATCGGTTTGCCGATCCGATGGCCCATGCAGGGCTGATCCGGGCGGCGGCGGATGATGCGCGCCTGATCCTGGGGCGAGACCCGGGACTGACCTCCGACCGCGGGCGGGCGGTTCAGGTGCTGGAGGCGCTGTTCGACTGGCGCTCGGGACGACCGTCCGGCGACTGATCGACCGGCGTGTCCGGCGCGTAGCGCGCGGTCCAGACGGCCAGGCGCTCCTGCACATCATGTTCAATATCGCCGTAGAACAGATTGTAGGGACGTGATTTTCTACGGTCTGACCAGTTACCGGTTTCGCGGAAGGATTCCATGTCCGGCTGGGTGTGACGCAGCAGGCCATCCTTGCACACGGTGGCGACAGAGCGGGCGATCAGGGCCGGGCGGGCGCCCCATTCCAGCCCCGTGGCATTGGTGGCGCCCAGATGCACCCGGGCCGGAATCTCAACCTCGTCCGTCGAACCGTTGACCGGGTTGACGCAAACGGCAGCCCGATCGCCCAGATCGACCAGGCGCCCCCGGCTATCCCAGACGAGGGCGCGACGAAGCCGGCGGCGGGCGGCGCCGTCGTTGTCGTCGGTGACCGGAGAGAAAGCCACGAGACAGGCCGTCTGGTCGCGAGCGCTGCAAGGCGGCAGGGACGGCGTCGCCGGGTCAGCCGCCAGAATGGTATCCATGGCATAGACGGCGACGATCCGGCGACGCAGGGCGGCGTCACCAACGATCCGCTCGCGCACCAGCCGGTCGGCCAGTTCGCCCCCCTGCTCCACCCCGGCGATGACGATAGGCCCGGACGGATGGCGGGCCAGAAAGGCCTCGAAGGCCGCCTCGATGTCCCGGTACGCGAAGGCGCGGGCTTCACGCGCGTCATCGCGCAGGGTCAGACGGGTGTAGAGGCTGCCCTGACGGTAGCGGGGAATGCTGAGCCGACCGGAGCGCGCGAAGGGCACGGCATAGTTGGGAATGACAACCCGGAGCAGATAGGCATCGGCGTCGGCGTCGCCGATCGGGCCGTTCCATTCCTCGCCGCCATCGTAGGTTGTGGAGTGGATGAAGAAGACGGCTGCAGGGCCTGACCCTGTGATCCCCCTGTCCTGCATGGCCCAGGCCGAGGCCTGCTGATAGTCCGGCGCCGGCGGCGGGTCATAGGTCTGGAAGGGCACCTCGGGGTCCATGCCCGCCTGCAGGATGTCCCCCCGCCATACGGCCGCGGCAGCCAGGATCAGGAACACCAGGGCAAAGCCAGCATAGCCGATCAGGGTCCTGAGGCTGACCGCGCGAGGCTTCATCGATACGGGTCTTCCGTTGCCAGATACGACTGGACGTAGCGGCGCACGCCCTCCTCCAGCGGTGTCGACTGGCCGTCAAAGCCCAGCGCCCGGACCCGGTCCATGCGAGCCTGGGTGAAATACTGATAGCGGTCGCGGATCACCTCGGGCATGTCGATATAACTGATCTGCGGCTCCTTGCCGGCCGCATCAAAGGTGGCCCGTGCGAGGTCGGCGAACGAGCGGGCCTGTCCCGATCCGGCGTTGAAAACGCCTGAGATCTCCGGCTTGCCGAGCAGCCAGTCGATCACATCGACCACGTCATCGACATGGACGAAGTCGCGCAACTGGCCCCCGTCCGCGTAGTCCGGGTGATGGGAGCGGAACAGCTGGACCGGCTCGCCCGCCTGAACCCTCGGCCAGATCTGGGCCACAACCGACTTCATCCCGCCCTTGTGATATTCATTCGGGCCATAGACGTTGAAGAATTTCAGCCCTGCCCACTGGGTCGGGGCGCGGCCCCGGTCCGCCTGTTGACGGGCATAGACATCAAACAGGTATTTTGAATAACCATAGGCATTTAGCGGACGAAACTTGTGCAAAGACGCAAAGTCGTCCTCGTCATCAAAGCCTTCGTGACCGTCGCCATAGGTGGCCGCCGAGGAGGCATAGACAAGCCGCACACCGCGTCGCACGCACCAGTCCCAAAGGTCGCGGGACAGGGCAAAATTGGTCCGGAGGATCAGGTCGGCGTCCGGCTCGGTCGTCGAGGAGATCGCCCCCATGTGGATGACCGCCTCGATGCGATCGGCGTTCGCCTCCAGCTTTTCAAACATCTCTTCCGGCCACCAGAAGTCGGCGACCGGATGTTTGGCCAGATTCTTCCACTTGCCGAGGTCGGCCCCTTCCAGACGGTCGCAGACGACCACATCGTGACGACCCGCGGCACAGAGGCGGGCGACGATGTTGGAGCCGATGAAGCCGGCGCCGCCGGTGACCACGATCATGCGGCGCGTCATTGGCCCTCGCCTTTCGCCAGTTTCTGGATGGTGGCCGTGGTCGAGTGACCGGGCGAGAATTCCGCCAGCCGCACCTCTCCACCCCAGGATTCGACCTCGACGGCGCCGACGACGGTGTCGCGCGTATAGTCCGCACCCTTGATCAGCACATCCGGTCGCAGGGCCTTGATCAGGTCGAGCGGTGTTGCCGTATCGAAGGACGTCACCCGATCCACGCTGGCCAGGCCCCCGATGACCGCTGCCCGGCTGTCCAGATCGTTGACGGGGCGGCCGTCGCCCTTCAACCGGCGCACAGACTCATCCGTGTTGAGCGCCACCACCAGCCGGTCGCACCAGGCCCGCGCCTGGGCCAGATAGGCGACATGGCCGCGGTGCAGGATGTCGAAACAGCCGTTGGTGAAGCCGACCTTGAGCCCCGCCGCCTTCCACAGGTCGACCTGATCGACCAGGGTCTCGACCGGCACGATCCGACCGTGATCGATATCCATGGCGCCGGTGAGCTCGGCCTCGAGCAGTTCGGGAGGCGTGACCGTGGCGGTGCCGCTTTTGCCCACCACGACGCCGGACGCCAGAATGGCAAAGGCCGCCGCATCCGGCAGGTCATGCCCGGCGGCCAGCGCGAGGCCGAGGGCCGCAAGGCCCGTATCACCGGCACCCGACACATCGAACACTTCGCGGGCGCGGGCGGGAATGTGCTGGACCGCACCGCCGCGCCGCATCAATGACATGCCCTTGCCCGCGCGGGTGACGATCACAGCCTTGGCCGTCGTCTGATCCAGCAGGGCCGAAAGCGCGCGCTCGACCTCGGCGTCGGTGTCGGTCGGCAGGCCGGTGGCCCCCGCCAGTTCGGCGGCATTGGGCTTGATCAGGTCGACCGCGCCATAGCGGGCGAAGTCGCGGCCCTTGGGGTCAACGATGACCGGCACCCCGGCCTGTGCGGCATGGGCGAGCGCCGCCGCGATCAGGGCGTCGCTGACCACGCCCTTGGCATAGTCCGAGATCAGGATGGCGTCCGCGCCCTCGAACACGCCCTCGCCTGCATAGTCAGTGTCGAGAGTGTCTTCCTCGTCGAGACGCAGCAGCTGCTGGCCCGCGGCGACATAGCGGGTCTTGACCACGGTGCGGGCCGTATCGGTGTAGCGCACGGCGTCGGTCAGGCCGGGCTCGGCGGCCAGAAGATCGGCCAACGCCCGGCCCTCGACATCCTGTCCCGCGACCGAGCCGAGGGTCACGCGAGTGCCCAGCGAGGCCAGATTGCGCGCCACATTGCCGACGCCGCCCGGCATGGAGACCGAGCGGTGGGTGCGAAGGACGGGCACCGGGGCCTCGGGCGAGATGCGGCTGACCTCGCCATAGACGAACCGGTCCAGCATCAGGTCACCGACGCAGGCAAGGGTCAGGGACGGCGCCCGGGCGAGCAGGCTTTGAAGACCGGCGAGGTTCATGCGTCGGAGCTATCCCACAGGACCGGGCACGTCCAGTCGCGGACCGGTTCAGGCCGCGCGCTTGATGCCCTGGGCGATGACCAGATCGTCAAAGGCGATCAGTTGACCGGCGAGGGATTCGAACTGGTCCAGCGGCACCATGTTCGGGCCGTCCGACGGGGCATTGTCGGGGTCCTGATGGGTTTCCATGAAGACGGCATCCACGCCGACCGAGACCGCAGCGCGGCCCAGAACCGGCACGAATTCGCGCTGGCCGCCCGAGGACGTCCCTTGCCCGCCCGGCTGCTGGACACTGTGGGTGGCATCGAACACCACCGGGCAGCCGATGTCGCGCAGCACCGGCAGGGCGCGCATGTCCGAGACCAGGGTGTTGTAGCCAAAGCTGGCGCCCCGCTCGCAGGCCATGACGTTGGGATTGCCCGCGCCCACGACCTTGGCGATGACATTCTTCATGTCCCACGGGGCGAGGAACTGGCCCTTCTTGATGTTGATCACCTTGCCGGTGGCAGCAGCGGCCAGCAGCAGGTCGGTCTGGCGGCACAGGAAGGCAGGGATCTGGATGACGTCGACGGCCTGGGCGGCCTCGGTGCATTGGGCCTCGGAGTGGACATCGGTGAGGACCGGCAGGCCGACGCTCTCGCGAATCTCGGCAAAGATGGGCAGGGAGTCCCGGAGCCCAAGCCCCCGGGCCGCGTTGGCCGAGGTGCGGTTAGCCTTGTCAAAACTGGTCTTGTAGATGATGCCGACGTTCAGACGCTCGCCGATCTCCTTGAGCGCGTTGGCCATTTCCAGCGCGTGCTGGCGGCTTTCCAGCTGGCAGGGGCCGGCGATGAAGACGATGCGGCGACCGCCGCCGATGGTGACCGGACGCTTGAGACCTTCGGAGATTTCAATGACGGCGTTGGGACGGCTCACGATATTCACTTTCGACAGGATGGGAGCCTGGGGCTCAAATCAGACAGGACGTCATATGGGGTGGATGATTTTGGATAACAGGTTTTCCGACGGGATGCGCGCATGAGCGGGACGGATGCGCCGGTGATCCTGTGGTTCCGGCGGGACCTGCGGCTGGCGGACAACCCGGCCCTGACCGAGGCGGTGGCCAACGGGCGGCCGGTCATGCCGCTGTATGTTCTGGATGAGGCGGCGGAGGGACGCCCCCTGGGCGGAGCGTCGAAATGGTGGCTGGAGCGCTCGCTGCAAGCGTTGGCCGAGGCGCTGGACAAGGCCGGGGCGCCGCTGATCCTGAAACGCGGCCCGGCCGAGGCGGTGCTGCGGGCGCTCATTGAGGAGACCGGGGCGAAGACGGTGTTCATGAATCGCCGGTTCGAGCCTGCGGCCTTCGCCGCGGATGCCGACATCGCCCACGCGCTGAAGGCTGAAGGCATCGAATGTCGCGGCTTCAACGGGTCGCTGCTGGCCCGGCCGGGATCGGTGCTGACCCAGGCCGAGAAGCCCTACAAGGTCTTCACCCCCTTCTATCGCGCGCTGATGGAGGCGATCGAGCCGCCGCCCGCGCGCCCGGCGCCGGAGCGGATTGCCGGCGTGAAGGGCGTCGCGTCTGATCCGCTGGAGGACTGGGGCCTGTATGAGGCGCGCCCCGACTGGGCCGCCCGGTTCGACGCGAAGGCCCCGGGCGAGGCGGCGGCGTCGAAGCGACTGGCCGACTTCATCCGCCGGGATCTGGCGAACTATGGGGTGATGCGGGACCGGCCCGGCAAGCCCGGGACCAGCCGGCTGTCGGCGGCGCTGCACTGGGGCGAGATCAGCCCCTGGCGCGTGGTTCTGGATGTGCGCGCCGCGGTCGAGGCCGGCACGGTCACCGAACAGCAGGCCGAGGCCTTTGTGCGCGAGATCGGCTGGCGTGAGTTCTCGGCCCATCTGCTGCACCAGTTCCCGACCCTGCCGGACCGGAATTTCCAGCCGAAGTTCGACGACTTCCCCTGGCGGTCGGACGGCGCTGGCCTGAAAGCGTGGCAGGCGGGCCAGACCGGCTATCCCATGGTCGACGCGGGAATGCGCGAGCTGTGGACCACGGGCTGGATGCACAATCGGGTGCGGATGGTGGTCGCCTCGTTCCTGGTGAAACACCTGCGAATCGACTGGCGCGAGGGCGAATCCTGGTTCTGGGACACGCTGATCGATGCCGATCTGGCCAGTAATTCGCAGAATTGGCAGTGGGTCGCGGGATCCGGAGCCGATGCCGCGCCGTATTTCCGTATCTTCAACCCGGTGTCGCAGGGCACCAAGTTCGATGCGGATGGTGAGTATGTTCGACGTTGGGTGCCGGAGCTCAAGAAGCTTCCCGATCGCTGGTTGCACAGCCCGTGGGAGGCTCCGGCCGAAGTCCGTGCCGATGCGGGTGTCCAGCTGGGCAAGACCTACCCCCGTCCGATTGTCAATCACGCCGAGGCGCGCGACGCGGCGCTCGCGGCCTTCAAGAGTCTGGGCAATGAGGGGTAGACTGCCGGTCCTTGCCCTCTCCTGTGGAGGTCTGTGATGACGACGACCACCCTGAGCGACATTCAGGCCCCGGCACATGCGCCGCGTGGATTCGGCCTGTTCCTGCGCCTGCTGGCGGCGAACTGGACCTGGGGGCGGCTGACGCTGAAGCTGCCGGACGGGGCCATGCACGAACTGGTCGGCAAGGTTCAGGGCCGCAGCGCCGTGCTGGACATCCGCGACTACAACGTCGCCCGCCGGGTGCTGGCCAATGGCGATATCGGCTTTGCCGAGGGCTATATGGCCGGAGAATGGGACAGCCCCGATCTGGCGGTCCTGCTCGAGGTTCTGGTCGAGAACTACGACCACATCCACAGGCTGTTCAATGGCTCCCTGCCGATGAAGGTCATCAACTGGGTCAGCCACCGACTGCGGCGCAACAGCCGCCGGGGCGCGCGCAAGAACATCCACGCCCACTATGACCTGGGCAATGAATTCTATGCGTCATGGCTGGACGAGACCATGACCTATTCCTCGGCGCGCTATGCGGCCAAGGACGAGGCGTTGGCGGTGGCCCAGGCGCGCAAATACGAAAGTCTGGCCCGGCGCATGGACCTGCAAGCCGGGCAGTCGGTGCTGGAAATCGGCTGCGGCTGGGGCGGGTTCGCCGAATATGCCGCGCGCGAGGTCGGGGCCAAGGTCACGGCCATCACCATCTCGCAGGAACAGTATGATTTTGCCCGCCAGCGCATGCAGCGGGCGGGGTTGGGCGAACAGGTCAACATCCAGCTGGTCGACTACCGCGATGTGACCGGCCGGTTCGACCGCGTCGCCTCGATCGAGATGTTCGAGGCCGTGGGACAGGAATACTGGCCGACCTATTTCAGCAAGATCGCCGAGGTGCTGGCGCCGGGCGGCCGGGCGGCCCTGCAGATCATCACCATTCAGGACGCCCTGTTCGAGGAGTATGCGGTCCGGACCGACTTCATCCAGAAATACATCTTCCCCGGCGGGATGCTGCCCAGCGAGGAACGGTTGAAGCCGGTGATCGAGGCCGCGGGCCTGAACTGGCAATCGGTCGAGCGCTTCGGTCAGGATTATGCCGACACTCTGGCCGCCTGGGACCGCCGCTTCCAGTCCAGCTGGAGCGACATCCAGCGCATGCAGAGCTTCGACGAGCGGTTCCGGCGGATGTGGCGCTTCTATCTGGGCTATTGCGAAGCCGGGTTCCGGTCGGGCCGGACGGATGTGATCCAACTGGCGATCGGCAAGGGGTGATCCGATGTCGCCGCTCATCGAAGCCCGTGACCTGCTGGCTCTGATACGCGAGGGGGCCGTTCGGGTCGTCGATGCCGGGTGGCGACTGGACGGGACCGATACGCGGGCCCTGTTCCGGGAGGCGCATATCCCGGGGGCGGCGTTCTTCGATCTGGAGGCGGTGTCCGACCCGACCTCGCCCCTGCCCCACACCCTGCCGGACGCCGCGCATTTCGGGCGGGCCATGGGGGCGCTGGGCCTGTCAGAGGGCGACCGGATCGTTGTGTATGAGGCCGGGCCGATGTTCTCGGCGCCGCGCGCCTGGTGGATGCTGAGGACCTTTGGTGCCACGCAGGTGCAGGTGCTGAACGGGGGGCTGGACGCGTGGACGCGGGCCGGGGGCGAGACCGAAGGCGGGGTTGCCCGTCCCCTGCCCGCTCGCTTCGATGCCCAACTGGACCGGGATACAGTGGCCGACATCGAGGTCGTACGTCAGGCCCTGAACGAGGGCACCGCCCCGGTGCTGGACGCGAGAGGTGCGGTCAGGTTCCGGGGCGAGAGCGCCGAGCCTCGCCCCGGAGTGCGGCCCGGCCATATGCCGGGAGCGCGGAACCTGCCCTATGCAGCCCTGGTCGATGAGGCGGGGCGTCTGCGAGACCTCGCCGACCTTGAGGCCGCATTCGAGGCGAGCGGGCTGGACGATGGGGCTGTGCCGATCACCACCTGCGGCTCGGGCGTGACCGCGGCCATTCTGGTGCTGGCTCTGACCGTGCTGGGCCGCCCGGCGCGGCTCTATGACGGGAGCTGGGCCGAATGGGGGAGCCACACGGACACCCCCATCCAGACCGGCTGACGCCTCAGGACGTCGGAGGCGCGACGGGCAGTGGTCCCGAGACCTCGGCCGGGATGTCCTTCTCCCCGCGCGAGACCACGGTGGCGGCCACCAGATCGCCGGTCACGTTCAGCGTGGTCCGGCACATGTCGAGGAAGCGGTCGACGCCCAGGATCAGGCCGATACCTTCGGGCGGAACCCCGACCATTACCAGGATCAGGGCCACCACGGGCAGGGAACCCGCCGGCACACCGGCCGTGCCGATACCGCCCAGAATACAGACCAGCATGACCACCAGCTGCTGCTGGAGGTTGAGGTCGATACCGAAGAACTGGGCCAGAAACAGCACCGTCACCCCCTCGAACAGGGCGGTGCCGTTCTGGTTGGCCGTGGCCCCCACCGTCAGGACGAAGCGCGAGATGCGCTTGGGCAGTTTCAGCTGCTCCTCGGCGGCCTTGATGGCGACCGGCAGGGTCGCGTTCGAGGACGCGGTCGAAAAGGCCACCACAAAGGGCTCGCGGACGCCCCGGGCGAACTTCAACGGGTTCATGCCGCCGAAGATCATCACCAGCAGCGGATAGACGATGAACATGTGGATCGCCATGGCGCCGACGGCCACGCCCGCATAGGCTCCCAGACGGATCAGCAGATCCCAGCCGAACACAGCGGCCAGATTGAACATCAGGGCGGCGATGGCGATCGGGGCCAGTTTGATGACGGCGTTGATCAGTTTCATCATCACTTCCAGCAGACCCTGCAGGGTCTCCTGAAGCTGGTCGGTGGCCCTGGACTTGGCCATCACCATGCCGATGCCAAAGATCAGGGCGAACACCATGACCGGCAGGATCTGGTTGTCGGCGGCCGCCGTGATGACGTTCGACGGGATCATGTCGAGGAAGAACTGGCCGGCCTCGATGCTGGTGGGCGCATTGCCGACGATGGCGGCGGCGCCGTCGCGGCCGTCCTCCAGCAGTTGCGCGGCCAGCGCCGGATCAACGCCTGCGCCCGGCTGGAAGTAGTTGACCATGACCAGGCCGATCCCGACCGCGATGGCGGAGACCATGATGGTAAAGACCAGCGTCTTGAACCCGACCCGGCCCAGCGACTTCAGGTCGCCCATCTCGGCTACACCGACGGCCAGCGCCGCGAACAGCAGCGGAATGACCAGCATGAACAACAGGCGCAGGAAGATCTGCCCGACCGCCTGGATCAGTTCCATGACCCATGGAATGACCACCAGATCATTCAGATTGACGTAGAGACCGCCGCCAAGGCCGACGGCAAAGCCGAGCAGCATCCAGAGATAGAGCGGCACACCGCCGCGTTTGGTCGTTTCCATGAGTCCCCCGGGGGTGTCCGTTCTTGTCGTTTACCGGATCGGCAGGCCGTAGATCAGCCCGCCCGGTGTTGCGTTCCACTGTGCATTCAGGCCGCGGGCAAGGTCCAGTGCCGAATCCGATCCCAGATTGCGGGCGAAGACCTCGCCATAGTTCCCCACAGCAGAAATCGCCTGATACGCCCAGCGGTCCGACAGGCCCAGCCGCGTGCCGAACTCGCCCTCGACGCCCAGCAGACGGCGGATGCGCGGGTCGCGGGCCTCCTTTGCCTGATCCGCAACGGTATCGCGGGTGACGCCATATTCCTCGGCCAAGATCAGGGCATTCAGAGTCCAGCGGACCACCCGGGTCCAGTGGGGATCCTCGCGACGCACGATCGGACCCAGCGGCTCCTTGGAAATCACATCGGGCAGAATGGCGTGCTGTTCGGGATTGGCCAGGGTCGTGCGGGCGGCGGCCAATGCCGACACGTCGGCGGTGAAGGCATCGCAACGCTCCTCCCCATAGGCACGCCGGGCCTCTTCCTCGGTGGCCACCACCACGGCCTCATACTCCAGCCCGCGCAGGCGGAAATAGTCGGCCAGATTGAGCTGGGAGGTCGACTCGGCCTGAACGCAGATCCGGGCCCCGTTCAGCTCGGTCGCGCTGCCCAGATTGAGCGCGCGCCGCACCATGAAGCCCTGACCGTCGTAATAGTTGGTGCCGGCAAAGGAGACATCCTCGGTCACGTCGCGGTCCATGGTCCAGCTGGTGTTGCGCCACACCACATCGACCCGTCCCTCGCGCAGGGCGTCGAACCGCTGGGCGGTGGTCAGGGGCACGAACCGCACCGCATCCGGATCATTGAATATGGCGGCCGCCATGGCCCGGCAGAAGTCGACGTCAAAGCCGCGCCATTGGCCCCGGTTGTCGGTATAGGCAAAGCCGACCAGACCCTCATGAACCCCGCAGTTCAGACGCCCTCGACGGCGAACGGCGGCCAGGGTCGGGCCGATGGTGCCGGGCGCGGTCGCCTCGACCGGCGGCAGACCGGCCAGATCGTCATCCGGGGTGGCGGCCTTCTTGGCATCGTCACCGCCGCAAGCGGCCAGCACCAGCGCCGCCGCAAGGGCGGTCCCGGCGGCAAGCAGGCGATGAAAGCGTGACGGCGTGCGGTTCGTCATGACCGCCTTATAGACGGTATCCGCCCCCGCTTCGCAACCGCCCGGGCGAGGAAAGGCGGGGACGTGGTGACCGCCGTTGCGAGGCTTTCACGGCAATGCAATCCTGAGCCTCATGAAGGCATACCCCATGAAAGCGGTGATCAGCGGATTAGTTCTGGCCGGATCGGCTGCAGCCTGCTCAGCTCCTCGCGAGCCTGTGACTCTCGACATCGATCTCGGCGAGGGTCTGGCCGGACGTTGCGTGATCATCTATGAGCTTCAGCAGCGCGCCCGTTTCGGCCTGGCGACGTACTGGCCTGTGCACGTCGAAGAGTCCGGAGACGCCCGTATCGTGCGGGTGTCGAAATCTCTTTGCCCGGACCTGATGATCGAAACTCCGGGACGGTTCGCCGAACTCCTGAAACATGATGGGGGCAAAGCAACCGTCGACTTGACCGGTGCCCAAGGTTACGGGCGCTGTGATGCAATGGAGCCTAGCTCGCGCCGCGATCTCCTCGAGGAGCAACTCGCAACTGCAGGAACAGCAAGATGCGCCGGATGGTAAGCCGTGGGTAAGCTTCAGATCTGGAAACCGTGGCGCGCCCTGCAGGACTCGAACCTGCAACCGTCCGCTTAGAAGGCGGGTGCTCTATCCGGTTGAGCTAAGGGCGCCTCGGGTTCGCCGCAGAGCGGTGGCATGCGCCAGGGCTCAGTGCGTCCAGGGCTGTTTGCGGTGGGTGGCGAAATTGTCGGCATAGGCCTTGAGGATCAGCGGGGCCTCGTGCGGCTCCTGCAGACGGAAGGCGATTCCGTGGCGCTCGGCATAGGCGACGGCCTCGTCCCGGGTGTCAAAGGTCAGGCGAACCTGGCCGTTCATGTCGGTCGAACCGGTCCAGCCCATCAGCGGATCGATAAAGCGCGCAGACGCCGGCATGAACTCCAGAATCCAGGCGGCGGTCTTGGCCTTGCCCGACTGCATGGCGGTTTTCGCCGGTCTGTAGATACGCGCCAACATGTCCGTCTCGTTCGCCTCAAAGGGGCCCTCGCCCCGCGCTGACCCTCGTTTAGCGAGCGTCGCCCCGGCGGTCCAGCCGCCCGGCCCTTGGTCGGGGCGAGAGGATTCGAACCTCCGACCCTCTGCTCCCAAAGCAGATGCGCTACCAGGCTGCGCTACACCCCGACATCAAGGGACGGCTCTCATGCCACGCCCCCGCCCGGCCCGCAACGCGGATCAGCGATCGCAGGGCGCGTCGGTATCAAAGAAGGGATGGCGGACCCGGTCGCCGGGCTGCGCGCCGATCTCGCCCATGCGCCCGGCCCGGACCTCGAGCACGCCGTTGGCGGCGCCGCGCGAGGGATATGTGGTCTCGGTATAGGGGGTGGTGTGGGCCGCGATCGAGATGATGCAGCCCTGCGGATCCAGATAGACGATATCCAGCGAGCTGGGGGTGTTCAACATCCAGAAGCCGCGCTCGGCCGCCTCGGGATACTGGAACAGCATGCCCCGGTCGTCGGGCAGCGGAGGACGGTTCATCAGGCCCCGCTGGCGCTCTTCGAACTCGTCCGCGATCTCGACCTCGAAGTCGAAACTGCCCTTGGCGGTGACCACCGTCAGCGGCTCGACCGGCAGGGACTGCCCCCCGCTGCCCGTCACCGCGTCCTGGGCGCAGGCGCCGGTGAACAGCAGTGCCGCAAACAGGGCGGCGACGGGCAGGCTGCGGGTGAACGTCATCAGATCAACTGCAGGGCGTCTGGGTGTCGAAGAAGGGATGGCGGACCCGGTCGCCCGGCCCGGCCCCGATTTCACCCATGCGTCCGGCCCGGACCTCAAGCACGCCCTTGGCGGCGCCGTTCGAGGGATAGGTGGTCTCGGCATTGGGGGTGGTGTAGGCCGCGATCGAGATGATGCAGCCCTGCGGGTCCAGATAGACGATGTCGAGCGAGCTGGGGGTGTTCTGCATCCAGAAGGCGCGCTCGGCCGCATCCGGGAACTGAAACAGCATGCCCTTGTCGTCTTCGAGCGGCGGGCGGTACATCAGCCCCCGCGCCCGCTCGGCCTCGTCGTCGGCGATCTCGACGTCGAAGTCGAAACTGCCCTGATCCGTAACGACGCTGAGGGTTTCGACCGGCAGGGTCTGGCCGTCAGCCGAGCCGTCATCCTGGCTGCAGGCACCGGTGAACAGAAAGGCCGCCATGATCGCGGCTGCGGGAAGATAACGCTTCAACACCTGTTCCACCTCTTTCGTCAGGCGGACTGGTCTCCGCCCATTCTGATTTCCGCGACGACCAGGCCCTTGGGGCCCTCGGCGAAGCGAACCTGAACCGGATCGCCGGGCAACAGATCCTCGATGCCACACCGACGCAGGGTCTCGACGTGGACGAAGATATCGCCCTCGGCCTCATCGCGCACCACAAAACCATATCCCTTGGTGCGATTGAACCATTTCACGACGGCGGGTTGAAGCGGGAGGCCGGACAAGGGCTCGGCCGTGGCCGTCGACGGCGCATGGCCAAGGGCCCTCAGGCCATCATATCCGCTGCGCGTCGCGGGCGGATCGGCAGCCTCTTCGTCGTCGGATAGATCGAGTACCTCAAGCACCTGCCAGCCCTTGGGGCGGCGCACGCATTCGCAGCGGATGGACGCACCTTCGGGCGCGCTGTCCCGACCGGTGTCGCGCAGGCTGCTGATATGCAGCAGAACATCCTTGAGGTCCGTCATGTCCGGATCGTCCGGAACGATGAACCCGTATCCCTTTCCGGGATCAAACCACTTGACCTTGCCGACGATCTCGATCGTTCCCGGCGTATCAAGCCCCTCTAGGTCAGACACAGCAAAACACCCCCGCCCGCGAACAGCAGACACGGCCATGCTTAACACGGTTCTGTGAAGCCTGTGGAGTGCGAAAACGCCGGTTTTACGCCGCAGGTTGCCGCTGCGACGCAGTTGCAGGACCATCCCCGTCTCGAATCCGAACGGATGGCGCAATAAATTTCCGATGGGGGAAACCCCGCGTGGCAGTCCCTAGGGGAGCTTCTGGACCCTCACGACAACGCACTGACCCTATTGCTTTTTCCAATGAACACGGCCACTTAGCCGAAGGTCGTAGAGCAACTCGTAGAAATAACCGTAGAAAATGGCCCTCCGCGCGAGCCGCAAATCTAGGAAGCTTAACCCCGGCGTGTATGCGCGCCCGGACGGCAAACTTCAGGCCAAGATCGCCATCCCCGCTGATGTTCAGTTCGCATACGGACGGACCAGCGTCACCCGCTCCTTAAAGACGGATGACCCGGACGAAGCTAACCGGCGTCACGCCGAAATGGTCGCGAGCTTCAATGCAGGCTTCGACCTGATCCGACGTGGAACGGCGTCTAAGGCTTTCGAGGCGTTCGCTCTGAAGCTTCACGGCTCACAGTCAGAGGTTATCAGCGACCGCGCGGACAGGGGGTCGTTCACAGACGGGGCAAATCACTACCTATCGCCGACGTGGCGTCAGCGTCTCGACAGCGACAATCCGGAAGAGCTGGCGGCGACAGTCGGATGGGCGGCGGATTGGTTTTATGCGGAACAGCTAGGCTTGGACCCGGACGACCTCCCGCGCGAGCTGCGTGAATCTCACGCATATCGCCAAGTGATGCGGGAATGCGCCGAAATCCTGAAGGACTCTTGGCGCGCGGGCGTCGAGGCGGCGGAAGGTCGGACCATTACCCCTCCCCGCTATCCTGCCCTCAAATCCAAGGCCGATGAATCGGCGGACGGAAACCGTGCGCTGAACGACCGGGCGACGCTCCCGGTGTCCCGCTATTTCGAAGAGGTCTATTGTCCGGCGACGCTGGGCGAGCTGGGCGACACGGCGCTGAAGAACAAACGGCAGTCGATAGACCTCTTCACCGCGCTGATCGGTGACCCTGCCGTCTATCTCACGACGCGCGCCCAAGTCGGCGACTTCCAAGAGGCGCTGAAGCACCTTCCGGATGGCCGAAGGGTGACGGGCGACTTGGCAAACAAATCCAAGATTGAACTCGTAGCGATGCAACGGGCGGGGACGCTGAATCTCCCCCGGCTGGGCGCGACGACCATCGATAAGCACGTTCAGAACATCAAAACGCTGCTAGGCCACGCCTTTAAGAAGGGCCATGTCCGCATGAACCCGGCACTCGGGATCGAAGGCGTAAAGCCTACGGAGGCCAACGCGAAGACAGAGCGTCGTCCATTCACCCGCGCTGAAATCGAAACGATCTTCCGCCAGCCGATGTTCGCGGGCTGCGCTGCTGACACCGACCGGGGCGTCTATCAGCCCGGCAAAGTGATGATCCGGGATGAGCGGTTCTGGATTCCTGTGCTGCTGTTCCTCACCGGGGCACGGGCGAGCGAGGTCGCGGGCCTCGAAAAGGCGGACGTGAAGGTCGCAGACGGGACAGCTCGCATCGTTTTCCGATACTCGGCCCTCCGTCGCCTGAAGAACCGGGAGTCCGAACGAGTCATCCCGTTGCACCCTTGGGCGCTGAAGATGGGCTTCGCCGAATACGTCACGTCACTCCCGGAAGACACGCCCTATCTCTTCCCGAAAGTTGTGAAGGAAGGCCGCGATCCGAAGACCGGGAAGCTGACCGAAACCTCGCTCGGAGGAACATCGGTGTTCCGCAAGTTCAATCGGACCCTCTTGAAACACGTCGGCTTGGCCGCCGACCCAAGCGCAACACTCCATTCGTTCAGGCACGTCTTCGAAGACGCCATGACCGGGCGGGACATTCCGGAAGAGGTCATGTTCCGGCTGACGGGACGGACCATTGCGGGGAGCCGCCGCATCTATACGAAAAGCCTTCCACACGGAGAGGAAGCTCGCGACCTACGCGCCGAAGACTATATGCGACACGTAGAGCGTATAGATTTTGGCGGGGCCAACATTTCTTGGCTGTTTGCTAGATCGTAATATGTTACAATAGCCACGATGACTTCAGCGGAGTTGGTGGCTAGTTGGAAAGAAGGCAGTAAAGGCTTCTTCAAGTTTCTGGACGATGTAAAACCCGTCGTCCGGTCGTCGCATGGCGGCTTTATTCCATTCGTTCCGGGTCCGCGCGAGCAAGCCGAGATCGAACGGGCATTGGACGGGGATTACTCGACCCTCGTCTTCTCTTGGCCGCGTCGCCACGGGAAGACCGCGACCAGCGTCATGATAATCCTGTGGCGCTTTGTGACCCGGCGAACCGAAAACATTGCCATCGTCGCCAACTCCGAAAAGCAGGTCGTGGACACAGCCTTCCGGATGCTCCGGGACGCATTCGAGAACACCGCTTTCCTGAAGCGCCTCACCGGCTCCGGGAGCATCGACGTAGGGATCGATACAATCCGCTTCCCGGCCATGTCGTCCGTCATTCAAGCCTTCAGCGCGAACCCTTCAGCCCTATGGGGTAAGAAGCTGACGGCGGCGCAGATCAGCGAGCTTCACGCGGCCAAGAGCGACGACGTTCTGACCGCCCTCACCGGCTCTCTGATCGACAGCGCCGGGTCCGTCCTGCTGATCGATTCCACGGTCGGCCCCATGTCGTCGCCGCTCTATGCGCTCTATCAGGCGCACCAGCAGGGCGACGACCCGTCCCTCTTCTTCAGTCATGTCCAATACGCGGACCTAGATGACGCTTGCGCCAATAGCCCGCCGTGGATCGATCCGGTTCGCCTTCGCGCGGCCTCGCGCCGGATGCTCCCCCGGACCTTTGGCCTCTATCACCTGAACCGCTGGGGCGACGCTTCGAACCTCTTGCTGGACGAAGAGACGCTGAAGCAATGCACGGCTGAAACCTACCTCTCCGATCCGAAGGCTCTGTCGGCGGGCGCGAGCTATGTCGTTAGCGCCGGACTGGACAGAGCGTTCGGCGGCTCGAAACATGGCGACGCGACCGTGACGACGTGCGTCGTGAAGACGACCGTGGACGACGAAGAACACTACTACGTCCTCGATAGCGACGTGGTGCTGTTCTCCCGCCTCGGAGGCATCAAATCCAACTTCCGGCGCTATCATCGGGAATGGGGGATGACCCGGCTTGGCCTCGAAACCTACGGAGCGCAGGACGTCTTCGATTGGGCGCAGCTAGAGCCGTTCGCGGACGGGACGGAGCTTATTACCCCCTCTAGGAAGGCGCAGTATCAAGCCTTCACCACGCTGGCGACCGCTGCCGCCGAAGGGCGGCTTCATATTGATCCCCGGTTCTCGCGCCTCATCGAAGAGCTGAAGACGTTCGAGATCACGGAGGACGGCAAGGAGACGGTCGGAAACGAAGCCCTCCCGAAGTTTGGTCACGCGCGGGGCAAGCATGACGACGCCGTCTACAGCTTGGCTTGGGCCATTCACGCCCAACGGGACGTCACCCTGAACCCCTATGAGATCGCGGGCATCCGATGCACGGATACGGGAGCTTCACGACGCATTTGCGCCCTTAACGGCGGGAACGTGGTCCCGCTCTGCGCCAGCTCTTGCCGGTCGATGCGCCACGCATACGAGCTTTTCGACCAGTATGCGGGCCGGACCCCGTCCAATAACCTCCCATTCGAGGTATTCGCACGCGAAAAGCTGAAGAATGTGGGTAGCCATACTATAGCACGGTAGATTTTGCTGTTGCTGTATAGCCATTTCGTGATAGAATATACACTTCATGATTTGGCTGGACAAGGAGAAGAAGGAGTTCATCGATCTTGTTAAATCCTCGCAAGCGAGGAAGGATCGCGCACGTGAGGCTCTTAACTTCTTCGACGACCAGCAAGACGACACCACGCTAGCCCTGATCCGGAAGCGTTTCGCTTCGTCAGAAAGCTTCCGCGTCTTCACCGTCAATATGGTCCGCAAGGTCGTTTCGCGACGCGCGACGGCCTATCGCATCCCACCCACTCGCACGTTCGAAGGCTGGGATCAGCAAGCGGGCAACGCACTCTATCAAGCTGCCAACGTGGACGCCGTGATGAAGCGGGCGTCCAAGCTGACCAAGCTGCTGAAGACGACGGCTCTACAGGTCCGCTATGGCGACCACGGCCTTTCCCTGTCGGTTCTGACCCCGCACATTCTGGACGCTGTCTATGATGAGCCGGAACATCCTTCCCGGCTGATCGTCACCCACAGTTCGCCGGACACGAACCGCACCACCTACAGCGATTGGACGGCCACCGGCTTTCGTCGCCGGGACGCCCAAGGCCGACCGATCACGGTCCCCGGCAACGCCGGAGGCGTAAACCCCTACGGCACCCTCCCCTTCGTTCCGCTCTTCGACCGGCTTCCGGACAGCGCCTTCTTCCTTCCGGGTGGCGACGACCTGATCGGATCGCAAAAGGCGTTGAACGTCGGTCTGGTAAACCTCTTCCGGTCGATTGAGCTACAGGCTCACGGACAGGCGGTGGCGAAGGGGCTCCCGGTTGGCGATCCCATCGCGACCGGCCCGGACAAGGTGATCTTGCTCCCCCCGGACGGGGAGTTCAGCTACGCCGCGCCGAACGCGCCTATCGCGGATATCCTCGCTGCCCTTGAGTTCCTGATGCGCCAGACCGCCGCGTCGAACGACGTCGGGGCTGACGTATTCGACCTGTCGAAGCGGGCGGAATCGGGAAGCGCAAAATCCGTCGAACGCCTCGATCTCCGGGAGGCTCGCCAAGACGATATTGCACTGTGGCGGCAATACGAAACCCGGCTCTTCGAAGTCATCAAGCGCGTCGTGAACACCCACGCTCCCGGCACCATCCCGGAAGGGGCGACCGTCCGCGTCGATTTCGGGGAGCTTCAGGACAACCTCACCGAAGCCGAGCTTCTGGAAAATCTGAAGGTCAAAGCCGAGCTGGGGGTTTCCTCACCGGTAGACGCCATCCTCGCCCTGAACCCGGACGGCTTCGCATCCCGCGAAGACGCCTACCGGGAACTGCTGCGCCGTAAGGCCGAAACGCAAGAGCTACTGCTAACGCTCTGAAAGGACTCATCCCCATGACCGATGCGACCGACGCTACGCCCTCCGAACAAATCGATGGCAAGCCCGATGTCACTTCTGAGATCGCCCGCATAGACAAGGCCCTCGCTTCGCTGGAACACGACTCCCAAGCGTTCCGAAGTTCCTTCGATTACGACGGTCTGATCGCTGAACTGGACACGCTCATTCCGGAAGATCAGCGGAAGGATGCCCCCGCAAACGCTTCAGCAATCGACCGCGTCTTTCACAAGATGACGGCGGCGCTGGCGGCGGCGAAGCGTCCGGTCGTTCCGGTGACGGACACCGCCAAACCTTCCCTCGAAACCCCGGCTGAAGACCTCTCGTGTCTGCCTCCCCACGTCCGTATCGCGCGGGGCTACGCGGCCTGATCGCCGCTCTCTGACTGACCAAACAACGGCGGACCCAAGTGTCCGCAGAAAGGATTTCCCGTGACCCTAAATGCTGACGCAGGTCGAATGGTCCAAGCTTAACCCCACCCCTCTCCAATCTGGCGTAGTCGAGGTTTTCGCCCAAACCTCCCCCATCCTCGCCCTCTGCCCTTTCCAGAGCATCGCCGGTTCGGCTTACGCCTATAACCGCGAAGAAAGCCTCCCCGGTGTCGAGTTCCGCACGTGGAACGAAGCCTATTCGGAGAGCACGGGCGTCGTCTCCCCGCATACCGAAGTCCTCACCATGCTGGGCGGGGATTCGGATTACGACACCGCCGCGATCGCCATGCAGACGGGCGATAACGCGACGCGAGCCATCTACGACACACTGAAGTCGAAGGCGCTGGCGCAGAAGTGGACGCGCACCTTCTTCGGCGGCGATGCGACCGCCAATCCGAAGGAGTTTGACGGCCTCGAACGCCGCCTGATCGGCGATCAAATCATTTCGGCTGGCGCGAACGGCGGCGCTCTGACGTTCGCCATGCTGGATGAACTGGTGGATGCGGTCCAAGGGACGCCGTCCGCGATCTTCATGCGGAAAGGGACCATCCGGGCCTATCGCTCGCTGCTGCGAACGGCGGGCGGCATCACTCCGGAACACATCATGGTCCCGGAGTTCGGTCGCGCGGTCCTCGCGCACAATGGCGTCCCGCTGCTGGCCATCGAAGAAGACACGGCGGGCAACCAAGTCCTGTCCGGAGAGGAAACCCAAGGCACGAACGATGAGACCTGTTCGGCCTATGCGATCCGCTTCGGCCCGGACGCGCTGCACGGCATTCAGACCGCCCCGGTGAGCGTCCGCGACTTGGGCGAGATCGATGAGAAGCCCGCTCTGCGGACCCGCATCGAATGGTTCTCCGGACTGGTCCTGAAGAACGGTCGCTGCGCCGCCCGCCTGAAGGGTCTGACCAACGTCTAAGGAAACCGTCTCCGGCCTTCCAAGTGACCGGAGACGCGAGCGGCCCGCCGAACTTTAGCAGAGGCACGGCGGGCCTCTCAAAACGCGACGGATGCCCCGGTCATGGAAAACATGGGGCCTCCGTCATGCGGACGGCGAGCCATTGGAAATCTGAGTTCCGATGGCTCGCCTCACCCGCCCGGAACATCACCATGCCCGACTATTACGCGGATGACCTGTCGTCAGACCAAAGCTACGTCACGCTGGAACGCGCTGACGAAATCCTGTCGCAGACCCTTACCGGAAAGACGTGGACCGAACGTGCGGCCCGCGACCGCCAGCTTGCCAATGATGACCCGGAGCACGTCCCGCAACGCGAGGATGACAAGAACGCTCTACGCGACGCCACCGCCGTCCTAGACGACCTCGCATGGAAGGGCAGACCGGTAGCGATCAACCAGCCCCTCGCCTTCCCTCGTCGCCTCCACGACGCTCAAGGACGCCTGATCGCTGGCGTCCCGTTCGGAGTCGAAAAAGCAACGGCACTTCTTGCGGCTCACCTTCTAGAGACCGAAGGCCAAAGCATCACGCCCGACCTCTTCCAGAGCTATCGCGTCGGCGAAAGCAGCGGCGTTTTCCGCGCAAAGACGCCCGACGCCCTTCCCAAACACGTCCGCGCCGTCCTCACGGGACTAGTCGAAGGAGCGACGTCCTGGACGCCGGTTCGCCCGTGACGGAGATCCCTGACTATTTCGATGAGCGCGCTGCTGAACTCGAAGCCGAGATCAGGGCGGCTCTTGTTCGGGCCTATGACGCTACGGCGGCCGGAATCGATATCGACAAGCTGGCCGACGCCATCGCGACCGGCGACGACATCGCAATCGCTGAAGCCCTGAAGATGGATGAAGGCCTTTTGTCTGTCCTCGACTACCAGCTCGGGGCGGGCCTCTTTTACGTCCTGCTAGGCGGGATGATCCTCGCCATGAAGGCATTCGCCACGCGCTACCGGAGCCGGGTGGATACCTCCTCGCACGTCCCGCGACTGAGAGAAGAGCTGCGCCGGAACGTCGTCACGGCACTCGCCCGCCGTGGACGTGACGCGGCCTTGGAGACGATCCGCGTTCTATCGAGAGCTGGACTGGACCCTCGCCAGATTGCCATTGCGACACGCCAGAACATCGGCCTGTCTCCCGCCCAAGCGAAGTCCGCAGCCTATTTCTATCGCGCGCTTCAGGCCGCCCTTACGCATCCGCAAGCGGTGAGGACGAAGAACGGCGTCACTCTCCCGGAGCGAGCCCGCCGGTCGATCCGCGACCTCGCCCATCATTCGCTGAATGCCGCCCAACGCTCGGTCCTGACGAAAGCCATCAGCGGCGAACTCACAGAGAAGGAAGTCGCGCGTCTGGTTACCCGACACGCTCGCGTCCTGACGGACTATCGCCAGCGGATCATCGCACAACAGGAAGCAGCCCGGACCATCCACGCGGGAGAGTATCTTGCCTTCAAACAGGGGAAGGCGAACCGAAGCCTGCCCCGCGACGCACGACGCTTTTGGATGACCATGGGCGACGAAAGAGTGCGCCACAGTCACGCAATGATCCCCGGAATGAACCCCCAAGGAGTGGACGCAAATCAGCCGTTCCAAACACCCTTGGGCCCGATCCTCTATCCGCCTTTGGAAGAGAACTGTCGCTGTCGCGTGGTCGTTCGGAACGGGGAAGCGGAGGGGGTCAGATAAGTCCGGGAGGGACCGGTCTCATAGAAGCGGCCCGCTCTCCCCTCCCCCTCAAACCTACATGCCAGACACGGCCCGCCCGGAAAGGAGGGCGACACTATGGACGACTACGAAAACCAGCTCACCAGCCCGGCGCTATCGACGATCTACAGCTTGGAAATCGCGGGCCGAAAAGTGGACGGACGGACCCTGTCCGCCCGCGCCTTCAAGGTGATTGCGGGGGACTTGCTTCACCAGCTCGCTCGGCTTCCAAAACCTTCTGAGGCGATCCTTCTGAGACAGGCGGCGACCCTCGCCTTCCTTTGCGACCGGGACACCGCTTGCCTGATGGCCGGTGAGCCCTTCGACGAAGAGAACTATCGCCGGAATGCACAAGCGTTAGGCGCTGTCCTCATCAAACTAGGCATGGCGCAAAAGAGCCGGGACGTGACGAAGGGCGGATCGAAGGGCAGCGATCCGTTCGCCGATGCGATCAACGCGACGTATCGAGAGACTTGAAATCGCCCCCCACCCCCCTAACGTCGTCAGTAACAGTCGGGAATGGGGATATCGATGCTACTGCGTTTAATGCTGAGTGGTTCTGCTGTGTTAGAGACAACTTCCGATGTAGTCCCGCCGCCCGGCAGCTCCGTGAGCTTCCAGATGAGGGTGGCGAAAGAGGACTTCGCGGCTGGCACCACCGTTTCTGCCGTCGTTTCAGATGACCTTCCGCCCCATTTCGAATGGAAAAATGGCACCGCTATCTGTGAGGTAGAAATCGGCGACGTGGTGGATTTCGGCAGCGACGCCGACGACTAGGATAACAGTCGATAAACAGAAGCGCGCCCCATACCGAGCTTCTTCGCTATCTCTGTCGCGCCCATCCCTTGCGCCTTCAGCTCCGCAACGCGATGGGCGGGGAGCTTAGCCGGGCGTCCCTTGTAGACGCCCTTGGCCTTAGCCTTCTCGATACCCTCGCGCTGTCGATCCTTCCGGAGATCGGTTTCGAACTCTGCGAAGGCCGCAAGCATATTGAGCATCAGGCGACCGTTGGCCGTCGTGGTGTCCACAGTGGCTTGATCTAGCACCTTGAAGCCGATCTCGCGCTTGGTCAGGTCCGCGACAATGGCCGCAAGGTCAGCTACGGAACGGGCAAGGCGATCCATCCGCGTCACAATGAGAACGTCACCACGGCGGGCGAAGCGGAGCGCAGCCGTCAGTTCCTCGCGCCCATCCGTTGAAGTGCCTGATCGCTTCTCCGCAAAGATTTCTTCAGCGCCCGCCGCCTTCAGCTTTTCGAGCTGAACTTCCAAGCTTTGCCCGGCGCTGGACACCCGCGCATATCCGATGATCGCCATTTGGCCTCCGGTGTATCGTTTAGTTCTAGACCCTATCATCTAGCACCGGATTTCTTTCTAAGACAACCAAATAAGACGCCCAATCGACCTATTTCGTGGATCGTGAGACGTTTTCTATGGGTATAGCCAAACGACACATTCTGTTTGACAGATTCGGCGGCTTGAGGTAGGGTCAGAGGGTAGAGTTCGGAGACGTGGCACCTCCTTTTGGAGGGCAGAGGCGGGGCAGACCCACCCACTCCGGAACAGAATGGCGCTCCCCTGAGCGAGCGCCGGTTGATCCCCAATCGAAAGCCGGGCTTACTCCGCTAGAGAGAGGGAGCGGCGATGTTCGGTTTTGCAGACAAAGAGACGCCGGAAACGGCACGGCTCATCTTCCTTCGGTCGCAGGAGATCGGGCGTCGGTTCCTAGACTTGCCGTTCGATGAAGCGGGCGAACTGGTCAAACGCAACTTTGCGCCAGAACACTGCTACGTCACCTACAACCATATCGGCATGACTTATGCCGAACTCCCAGACTTTAGCTTCAACATCATGGACATGGTCGGAAGCAACAGCCTGACAATCTTCGGCGGCGGCAAATACGACGGCTTCATGCTTCAGAGGGACGCCAGCGGCGACCGGCTACATATCGACGTGGAGAAGCCGATCTCTCGCCCGCTCGGCCCCAAGGCAGTGAAGCTAGCTACGTTTTTTCAGAAGAACTACGGTGCGACCAATCCTCGGGAGACAGTCAAGCGCGCCCTCGGCGTCAGGTAGACTCCCCTTCTTCGTCTGCCTGCCCCGCCAGATGATGCGCCCGGAGAAGCGCGGTCGTGAAGTCACCCTTAAGCAGCCAGCCCCCGATGTCAGTCAGGTAGGTAAGCGTGACTTCCGGATCGGCGTCGTGATCCGGGACAGGTAGACCCATCCGCTCGGCATCGATCATCACCATGTCTAGGCTCGCCATGGCGTTTCGCTGATCTTGAGCGGAACGTGACCACCTCTGAAGCTGCGAAATCTGATGGGTTAAGTGCAGCATCCGGACGCCTAGAGCCCTCTCTTTGGAATGGGGCGGCTTGGTGTTTCGGCTTAGGAACGAACGGACTTTCAACGCGGCCAAGCCGATCAATAGCCCTAGAACGAATGTCGCTATGACTAGGACCGCAGGCCGCTCGACGAACGCAAGGATCGCGTTGGACGGGGCAGCATCGGGAACAAGCTGATCCAGCTTGTGCGCTTTCGCCACCCGCTCAATGTTCAGCGCAACAATGGTCGTCGCCACTAAGGCAACTAGCCACGCCGACGCCCTGCCGATCAGCTTCATACCGATGCCTAAGAATCACCTGTGCCGCCAATATACATCCGGGCAAATCGCTTAGGGCGAAAAGGGCGAGGATGGCCGGTCTCGGCTCAATCTAGCCTGTGGAGATATCGGCCACCCCCGGATTGGCAGCTCCGGACCTCAGTTCATAGTATTGCGTTCGAAAATCGGACGCTGTTCGAAAATCGAACACTTAGACTATGTGGCCCGTTACTTATTTTATGATTGATATACGGTGCAGCAACGCATACAATAGTGTCGTTATGACAGAACTGGCAATCCAACCCGTAGAACCCAAGCGGAAGATGATGGCGCTTCCGATTCCCACACACAAACTCGTCAGCCGCATCGCCGCCCTTCGCGGACAATCGATTAGCGACACGCTCTACACCGTCTTCCGGGAAGAGCTGCGCCGTCAGCAAGACGGCACCCCTTGGGCGCTCTGCCCCGCCCCCTTCAGTATCAAACCGACCTATCTCGAAACCGGCTGCGGCGTTCTGGTTTGGCACCCGCAAATCGAAAGCCTGATCTTGAACCGGCGTGAGGCAACCGACCTTGCGGAAGCCATCAGCGCCGCCGCTGTCGGCACCAATCCCCGCTTCAAGCTCAAAACTGAACTGAATGGCCGAAACGTCAGGGTCATCCTCGGTGGGCGCTATGTCGGCCTGTCGGTTGATGGCGAGTCCGCGACCATGACCTTCCCGACCGCAATCGACGTTGCCGACGCCCTGAAATCGGCAAGCGTCCACGCCGGGCCGATCCCGGTTGGCGAGACGCACTAAGTGTCCCGCGAAAGGCTTATCAGCGAACTTGAAGACTGGCGTGTCCGGCACAATGCCGGATGGGCGTTGACGCTCTCTCTAGGCGTATCGCCCATGGGTCGCTTCGATCCGGACGTCAGCCTCAAGCCGCATCTAAGGAAGCTCTTCCGCAATCTGGAACGCGAGGTTTTCGGCCTAAGCCGTCGCGCCAGTGAGCGTCAGGATCGCGACGCCGCATTCTTCTTCGCAGGCCTCTGTGAGAGCCACGACAAGTTCGGACGGCCTTGGCCTCACATCCACGGCGCGATTGCCCTTGGCGGGCATTCTGAAGCCCTCTTGAGGGGTGTTCTCCGGGATCGCTGGGGCAAGGACGAAAACCCGGAGAAGGCGGCTGTAATCGCCTCTGAGGGCATTGCCGTCCACTGCCCGTCTCGGGAGATCGCGCCCCGTGGCGTGGTCAACCGCCCCACCTATCGCCCATCGTTCTGCCTGAAGCCGCTCTTCAGCGACTATTGGCTGGGCGTCTATTCAATCAAATCGATGCCGACCACGAACGCTTCACTCTGGCCCGCTTCCTACATCCTCAATCTAAGCACTCCGAAACCACTTCCAATCGCCGCATAGACGACACCACGCATCGCCGAACAACAGAACAAGAAGTCCCCATAGATCACCGTCGCCGGGGCAGGATCACGGCGTAGCTAGTCCACGTCGCCAGACCGACAATCAGACCGACCACACCGGGAGCTTTTGAAAGGCGGCTCACCGGAATGGTGAAGCATTGCCTGAACCCCGGTCACTCGACCGGCCACCCAACCAAATCAAATCATCAATCGAGAAACAGAGCGCGGGTTACCGGAGCGAAGCGAAGGCAAGCCCGCTCCGGGGAGCCGCAGGCGACCCGCCATCCATCATCCCATCATCAAAGCTCGGGGAAGCAAATGACCACGAAAGCCGAACTGATCGATCTCGATCACTACTGCGAACTCATGGATCAATCAGTCATGATCGAGATCGTTCAGGACGGGGAGCTGAACCTCCATTTCCTGAAGCATCCTGATCGCGGCTACCTCACCGCTGTTCAGGCCGGGAATGGCGTTCTGATCGTCTCCGGTGAGTATGTGGACCTTCGGGAGCGCGTCTTCAGGGTCGCGGCATAGCGTCCGCTTTCCGGCAAAGCGCCCATGTCCGCTCTCGACCCAAAGCGGACATCGGACTGTTTCAGGCGACGCCATTGCAGCGGGCTGAAAGCACGCGACGGCTTTCATAGTCGATTGAGAGCGTCACGACTGAGCAGCCACCATCAAAGATGACGGGGAATGGCTCCTCAATGTGGATGTCACGACGACCGCGCCGCAGAGCCTCCTCGGACGGCTGTGGGGTCGGTCCCAAGTCCTCCATACCATTCGCCGTGTAACGGGAGGTCCGCCAGTCGGATGGGTGAAGCTCGATAGGCGGTGCAAAAACCGCTTCGACAATCGCCCTCCCATCAAGCTCGACCATTCGGTAGTAGCGAGCATACTCGCTGACTGGCTTGGGATCGCCGCTGCGCATGGGGTCTGTATCGTCCAGAGCCGCGCGCAAATCGAGTGCGCCTTCGAAATGTTGAGCCCATTCACGGGTCACGGTCGGGGATTGAGCGACAACAACAGTCTGCCATGCGGCTGCTGCCAAACCACCCAACAACATCACTATGGTCAAAGACCTCATCGGTTAAACAAAGCGCGCATCGGACCGGAGCGCAAGTTCGCTTCCCACCCTGAGGCGACGGTCCGCTACCGACCCATTGCGGACATTCCAGACCCAACTGCTTTATTTGATCACTGCGAGGGGCTCCAAAGTCCCACTTCTGTCGGCACACGCCGCAATAATGCCCGTAGATGGGTCGCTGATACAGGCATCGCGAAATCGAGCGCGCAGGACGATCTGTCCGGGTGCGTGTTTACGCGCGACGGAGTCGAACCAAGCACTTCGCCCGATACCAAGATAATAGGGGAAGTCGCTGTCAACCTCTTCCGCTGACCCGAATATGCCGCAAGAGAGAGGCTGGCAGGACTCAAGCCAGCCAGCCACCGTGACTTCTTGACCGTCCAGCGTCCGGGCGTTTTCAACTATTTCACGCACACTGAGCGTGCGCTCGCCGCTGACGCCGACACACCCGGCGAGCAACAAGAACGCGAATGGCAAAAGGCGGATCATAACGCCAACGTTACGCTTAGGCCGGCCGGCCCGCAATGTCCGCTTCCCACCCATAGCGGACATTCCGCGAGTCCGCTTCGGGACTGAAGCGGGGCCTTTCGACCCCGCCATTGCGATCAGCTGAACGTCGTCGGGGGCTCGCCCTTGGGAAGGGCCCCATACCGAGCAGTCAGCTCTTCAAGAGTCGATGCTTCAGACCCCACAAACCACTCTTCAAGCTCCCCGGTATGAGGGTTGAAACACGCTGCAATGCCATTCCAAAGGCTCCGAACCGTCGCTGACTTCGGGTCGCCTTTGCCCTCAAGATACAGAGCCCAACGCTCGGCGCGATCCCTCTCGGCCTTCAAGACGCCCGTGACTTCGCCGATGTCCGGATCGCACTTCGGATTGGCGGAGGTGTTCGCACGCCATGCCCGCCAGACGAGCACTTTGAGGACTTCGTCCTCATCGTAGGCTTCTTCGATATAGGTGTTGAGGTCGTTCAGCGTGGCCTTCGGGGCATCATCGCCGGTATCGCTCACGCAACTCGCGATCACTTCCCACGTAGGGGCAAAATGCGAGGGGACGTTGTTCTTCATATCTTGACGTTCTCCGCCCCACTGAGCGGCCAGAGCGACCGCCCTTCCGGGAGCGGCTATCCATCTATAAGACCCGGACGAGAATGTCGCATGGCGAATGTCGCGCTATATTATGCTTTAAAACCTGTCTGTTATGGGGCTTTTTGACCCGCCAGAGGGCCGATCTTGCCTTCAGGCTCAAATCACGCTCGTCTTTCCCAATGCCAAGGAAATACGCACCTCGCCGGGATGACGACCGCGCCGTCTTTATCGACTGCTTCCTTTGCCGCCAGCCGTTTCGTTTCGGCGCGCACATCTATGACGGGCGGGGCATCGGCGATTGGGGAGTAACCTTCTGCCGAACTTGCATCAGCGGGAACCACGACGGGATCGTGCTGGAGAGCCATCCTCGCCTTGTCGCCCATCTGAAGGAGCGCGGGATTGAGATTCGTCTCAACGCACGTGGTTGGCTCGACATCCCGAGCTAAAATGCGGGATCGGCTCTATCCCCCGGGGAATGACGTCGTGGACGTAACGAAACAACAAGCTAGGCTAGATCGAAAGGGAGATCAGACTTGCTATCCACGGAAGGCCCGCTCGGCGAAGTTAGGGCAAAGCGACATGACGGAACCCCCGTCTTCATCAGCGTCTATCGGAAGCGTGGCTCGGTCTATCTGAGCTTGGGCGGAAAAAGTCACCCGGTTCACCCTTCCAACCTTCGCCGGGAAAACGGCTACGCCTTGGAGGCTATGCTGGTCTTTCACGTGACGGACCCCGAATATCACCCGCTCTAGGGACGATAAAATCCATGTGCCCTCTGATCTGGTCCAGCTTCAGTTGGGAGGCGTTCGCCACGATCTTCGCGGGCGTCCTCGCGTTCATCGCCGGAGGCGGGGCGATTATTGGCGCGATCATAATCGGAAAGCGACAGGCGGCGATCCTAAAAGAGCAGACGGCGATCCAAGCCCGTCAGGCCCTAATCGCTGAGCGGGCGCTCGATATCGAAGAGCTGAAGGTCCGCACCGAACTCTTCAAGGATCGCTTCGAGGTCTACCAAGCGACTCGGGAATGGCTGAACTTCATTGTCATGTATGCCCGCCTTCCCGGAACCGCCGGTCAAGATATCGATCCCGTAGAGGGCGAGCGAGAAATGCACGCCGCGTTCTTCCAACAGCTCGACAGGGCGCGGTTCCTATTTCGACCATCCGTCTATGATCGACTGAATGGAATCGTCGATCAGGGTTGGGCGATGCGGCTTAGTCAACGGAAGGCTTCGCGGGCGAAGGATGACGAGGCCAGAGTGAAGTTTATCGACGCCGAGCACGATGCCTTGAACAGCTTGAGCCAAGCCCATTCCGAGCTGAGCGCCATCTTCGGTGAAGAGCTGAACTTGAGTAGCCACGGAAGCGTTCACGGCGACCTTCCGACGCCTCCCGCCGACGCCAACTGAGCGACTGGTCCATTGGCGAATGGACCGGGGCGATTCCCCCAAATAGATGCAAAAAGTTCGTAGAAAAAACCGTAGAAAACTGCGCCCCAAGTGGGGTGTAACTACTTGATTTTAAGGGAAAATCCCGCGCTGGCAGTCCCTAGGGGAATCGAACCCCTCTTTTCAGGTTGAAAACCTGACGTCCTAACCGATAGACGAAGGGACCGCTGCGCGGGAGGACGGCGATATAGCGGGCGATTCCGGCGCTTGCAACCCTCTTTGGCGAACTGAATCGATCAGGCGCGTCGCGGGTCGGCGACATCGTCGATTTCGAACTGGACGCCGCGTCGGCCATTCCAGTCGTCGGGCTTGAGACGACCGACGATATTCAGGGCGTCACCCGCCGCCAGGGCCTGACCGCTCTCCTGATCGGCACAACGCCAGGCGACCGCGCGCAGCGACCGGCCATCGGCCCCGCGCAGCAGACAACGCAAATGCCCGCCCTTCATGGGTCGCACGTCAACGGCCCGGACCCGCTCGAGCGCGAAGACCGGCTCGGGGTTACCGGGACCGAAAGGCGCCAGTTTCTCGAACGACTCGAACAGGGCCCGATCCGCCGCACCCGGCTCGATCAGGGCATCGATCAGGACAGCGTCCAGCGCGCGCGCCGCCTCGGTGTCGGTCTGGGCCGAAAGGGTCTGGTTCAGATAGTCGCGCAAGGCATCAATGCGGTCGATGCGCACCGTCAGCCCCGCCGCCATGGCGTGCCCGCCCCCCGCCAGCACTACGCCCTCGTCAAAGGCCTGCTGGACGGCACGGCCCAGGTTGTATCCCGCTTGCGACCGGCCCGAGCCCTTGCCGATGCCGTTGATGGTGTCCAGGCCGATGACCACCACGGGCTTGCGCCAGCGTTCCCGCAGACGCCCGGCGACGATGCCAACCACGCCGGGATGCCAGCCCTCGCCCGCGATGACGGCGGCAGCAACGGACGGATGCTCGACACCCATGGCCTCGCCCTGACGGACGGCGGCCTCGGTGACTTCGGCCTCGACCTCGCGCCGGGCGATATTCAGCGCATCCAGCTCGCGGGCCAGGGCCATGGCCTCGGTCGGGTCGTCGGTCGACAACAGGCGCGCGCCCAGATCGGCCCGACCGATCCGCCCACCGGCATTGATGCGCGGGCCAAGGATAAAGCCCGCATGATTGCTCTTGGCCTCGCCGGGTTCGCTGCCGGCGACGTCCAGCAGGGCCTTCAGCCCGGGGTTGGCCCAGGAGGACATGACCTGCAGCCCCAGCCGCGCCAGCGCCCGGTTGAAGCCCGTCAGGGCGGTAACGTCGCAGATGGCGCCCAGCGCCGCGAGATCCAGCCAGCGGCGCAGGTCCGGTTCGCTCCGCTCCTCGAACAGGCCGCGCCTGCGGGCCTCACGATTGAGCGCTGCCAGAAGGACGAAGACCACGCCCGCCGCCGCCAGATTGCCCTGTCCCGAGCGACAGTCGGCGCGGTTGGGGTTGACCACGGCCAGACAGGCTGGCGCCTCGCCGCGCATCAGGTGGTGGTCAATGACCACGACGCCGAGCTGGATGTCAGCCGCATGAGCCAGGGCGATTTCGGCCGCCGCGCCGCAGTCGACGGTAATGACCAGATCGGCCCCGGCGGCCTTGAGCGTGTCGAACGCCCGGGGACTGGGGCCATAGCCCTCGGTCAGGCGGTCGGGGACATAGAGGGGCAGGTCGTGGCCCATCTCGCGGAACCAGCGGACCAGCAGGGCCGCGCTGGACGCACCGTCCACGTCATAGTCGGCAAAGACATGGATGTTGGCCCGACGCTCCAGCGCATCGACGATGGCCGAGGCCGCGGCGTCCATATCGGCAAAGCTGGACGGATCCGGGAACAGGGCGCGCAGGGTCGGATCAAGGAAGTCGGCCCCCTCCTCCGGCCGGACCCCGCGTGAGGCCAGGGCACGGGCCAGCGGCTCGCCCAGACCCAGCGACTGGGCATGGGCCCGCGCCACGGCCGGGTCATAGGGGCGCTCGCGCCACTGGCGCCCGGACAGCGAGCGTTCGACCCCGAGAAAAGCCGGTGTGTCAGAAGGTGCGGACCCGTCCACCGTTCCGTCAGGCCGGGCGCGAGGTGCGGATGCGGCGCACCGTGCGCGTAAAGGAGTCCATCACCAGCGTATGGGTTTCGATCCGCCCGCCGACATGACGGACTCCATCCAGCATGGCGCCCTTGGTGACGCCCGTGGCGACGAAGATGGCATCCTTCGACACCAGCTCATGCAGGTCATAGGTGCGGTCAAAGTCGGTGACGCCGGTGCGCTCGGCGCGCGCGCGCTCATCGTCGTTGCGGAAGATCAACCGGCCCTGGAAATGGCCGCCGACGCATTTCAGGGCAGCTGCCGCCAGCACGCCCTCGGGCGCCCCGCCGGATCCGAGGTACAGGTCGATCCCGGTCTCGGGCTCGGCCGTATGGATGACGCCTGCCACGTCGCCGTCGGTGATCAACAGCACCCGGGCCCCGACCTCGCGCAGGGCGGCGATCAACTCGGCGTGGCGCGGACGGTCCATGACACAGACGGTGATGTCGGATGGGCTGACCCCCTTGGCCGAGGCCAGCGAGCGGACATTGTCCTGCGGCGACATTCCCAGATCGACCGTGCCCGGGGCATAGCCGGGGCCAATGGCGATCTTGTCCATATAGGTGTCGGGCGCGTGCAGCATGCCGCCGCCCGGCGACATGGCCAGCACGGTCAGGGCATTGGCCATGGCCTTGGCCGTAAGCGTCGTGCCTTCCAGCGGGTCCAGCGCGATGTCGATGGCCGGACCTTTGCCGGTGCCGACTTTCTCGCCGATGTAGAGCATGGGGGCTTCGTCGCGCTCGCCCTCGCCGATCACGATCTTGCCGTCGATATCGAGCGCGTTCAGGGCCGTGCGCATGGCGTCGACCGCCAGTTGATCGGCGGCCTTTTCGTCGCCGCGCCCGATCTGGGCATAGCTGGCGATGGCGGCCAATTCGGCGACTTCGGCGGCCTCGAACGGCAGGCTGGCGGCGTAGGGTTTGGCGTCCTGGGCCATGGGTGTCTCCTGAGGGTGCGTGACCCCTGCGGTCCGCGCCAGTTTCTTGGTGTCAGATGTCAGCGTCTGGGAACGGGCGGAGGGGCGCGGCCCCGGTCGCGCAGACCCTGGGCGAAGGCTTCGACCTCCCCCCGCGTCTGGAGGGTCGCCGGGGCGATGGGCCGCGAGGCGATGTCCTCGGCGATCCGGCGGGCGAAACCTTCGGGATCGTCGAGCGTCCAGTCGATGGCGGCGACGTCGGCAGCCGTGGCCGCCGAGGTTGTGTTGAGCGCCGCGACCTGGACCGAGACAGCGGCCGCGTCGGGGGCAGCTGTGCCCTGGCGCGGAAAGTTTCGCCATTCCGGATAGCGGCGATTCTCGTCGACGAGGGCGACGATTCGCGGCGAAAGCGGCGCGACCGTGCTGTCCGTGACGGGATCCGGCGTGGCGCAGCCGACCGCTCCTGCGGCCAGCACAGTGCCGAGGCCGACCACCGTCCACTTTTTCGTCCGCTGCGCATTCATCTCGGGCACGGTCATATGCCATGATCCCCCCGCAAGAAAGGGCAAGGACGCGATCCGGCACGCCGTTGTGATGTGCCCCTCGTGACGCCGTGCCCGACGAGAGGATCCCATGGCCAAACGCCCGACCGACTCCACGACGCCCCCGAAGACCGCAGGCAAGACGGCACCGGCGCGGGCGCCGCGCAAGTCGGGGCGACCGACCTCGGCCAAGCGCCCGGCGAAGCCACGCGCCGCCAAGGCCAAACCCGAGGCGGCCCCGAAGGTGGAGGCCGAGGCCAGGGCTGCCCCCTCCCCCGCAGCCGCGCCGGATGAAGCCCTGCCTGATCTGGAGGCCCTGTCGATGAACCTGGCCCGGGCCGCGATGATGGCCCAGGCCGCCATGGCCGAATCGGCGATGAGCCAGGCGGGACGGCCGCCGTCGCTGAACCCCGACCCGTTCAATGTCGGCCCGGCCATGGCCTCGGTGATGAGCGGGCTGGCCGCGCGACCGGACAAGCTGTTCCAGGCCCAGGCCGATCTGTTCTCGCGCTATATGGACCTGTGGTCCTCGACCGCCAGCCAGACGCAGGGCGTGCCCGCCGCCGAACCGCGCCCCGACAAGCGGTTCAAGGACCCGGCGTGGAGCGAGAACCCGACCTTCGACATCATGCGCCGGTCCTATCAGCTGTCGGCCGACTGGATGAATGAGCTGGTGTCGTCGGTCGAGGACATCGATCCCCGCACCAAGCGCCGGGCCGAGTTCTTCACCCGTCTGCTGACCGATGCCTTCTCGCCCTCGAACTTCCTCGCCTCCAACCCCGCCGCGCTGAAGGCGCTGGCCGAGAGCAATGGCGAGTCACTGGTGAAGGGGATGCAGAACTTTGCGGCCGACATGGAGCGCGGCGGCGGCACGCTGAAGATCAGCCAGGCGGACTATGGCCGGTTCAAGGTCGGCGAGAACGTCGCCACCGCCCCGGGCCAGGTCGTCTGGCGCGATGATCTGTTCGAGCTGATCCAGTACGCGCCGGCGACGGAACAGCAGCACCAGATCCCGCTGCTGATCTTCCCGCCCTGGATCAACAAATTCTACATCCTGGACCTGCAGCCGGCCAATTCCATGATCCGCTGGCTGTCGGCCCAGGGGTTCAGCGTGTTCGTGTGCTCATGGGTCAATCCCGAGGCGGACAAGGCCAGCTACGGCTTTGACGACTATCTGGAGAAGGGCCTCTATCGCGCCATCGACAAGGTGCGCGAGCAGTGCGGGACGGAGACGGTCAACACGGTCGGCTACTGCATCGGCGGGACGCTGATGGGCGCGGCGCTGGGCCATATGGCGGCGACGGGGCGCAAGGATGTGGGCGCTACCACCTTCTTTGCCGCCCAGCACGACTTTGCCGAGGCCGGGGACCTGTTGCTGTTCACCGATGAGCATTGGCTGGAAGAGATCGAGCGCCAGATGGACGAGGCGGGCGGCGTGCTGCCCGGCAGCGCCATGGCCGACACCTTCAATGCCCTGCGGGCCAACGATCTGATCTGGTCCTTCTTCGTCTCCAACTATCTGATGGGCAAGGACCCGCCGGTGTTCGACCTGCTGTTCTGGAATGCGGACCAGACGCGGATGCCCAAGCGGCTGCACATGGACTATCTGCGCTCGATGTACGGCCGAAATGCCCTGACGGCGGGCGAGTTCGAGCTGGGCGGGGTGCGGATTGATCTGTCGAAGGTGACGATCCCGCTCTACTTCCAGGCCAGCCGCGAGGACCATATCGCCCCGACCCGGTCGGTCTATCGCTCGGCGCGGGCCTTCTCGGGCGCCGATGTGACGCTGACCCTGGCGGGCTCGGGGCATATCGCCGGCGTGATCAACCCGCCGTCCGCGAAGAAGTATGCCCACTGGACCAATGACGCCCTGCCCGGGACGTTCGACGACTGGATGGCGGGGTCGAAAGAGCATCCGGGCAGCTGGTGGCCGCACTGGGCCGAATGGCTGGCGGAGCGGTCGGGGGCAATGGTCGCCGCGCGCGATCCGGAGAAGGGCCCGCTGCCCTCGCTTGAGCCCGCCCCCGGCAGCTATGTGAAGGTGCGCTCGTGAGGTCGGTGGGGCCCAATCTGCTGCTGGCGATCACCACGGGCACGGCCTATGCGCTGCAGGTGCTGACGACCTCCGTCTATGGCCGGACGGACCAGACGCTCAAGTACGTCCTTCTGGCCCTGCTGGTGCCCGCCCTGTTCGTCGTCATGAACGGCTGGCTGCTGAAGCGCATGGGACGGGCGCCCCTGCCGCTGGTCCATATCGATACGCCCGGCACGGCCATGTGGGCGCTGGTCTTCCCGCTGCTGACCCTGATCGGGGCGGCCATTCCGGTGTTTGTCCCCGGCTATGACTACGGCCTGCTCATCGTCATCGCCGGGGTCTGGGTGGGCCTGACGGTCCAGTCGGCGCTGGCGGCCCGCAAGGCCTAGGCCGGCCGGAAGGTCAGGGCGACGCCGTTGTTGCAGTAGCGTTTTCCGGTCGGGCGCGGGCCGTCGTTGAAGACGTGGCCCTGATGCCCCAGACAGCGGGCACAGTGGTATTCGGTGCGCGGCACGCCGATGAGGTAGTCGGTCTTGGTGCCGATGTTGCGGGACATGACGTCCCGGAAGCTGGGCCAGCCGGTGCGGGAATCGTACTTCCAGCGCGACTCGAACAGCGGCAGCTCACAGCCCCGGCACAGGAAGGTGCCCGAGCGGCTCTCGTCATCCAGCGGGCTGCTGTAGGGGCGCTCGGTCGCCTCCTCGCGTAGCACCGCATAGGACAGGCCCGGCAGGCGCGCCCGCCACTGCGCCTCGGTCAGGCGGCGAAAGGGCGAATCGGCAAAGCGCGGATCGCCCGCGCTGGCGGTCTCGGACGAGCACCCCGCAAGGGTCAGGCCGCCGAGGCCGGCCAGCAGGGATCGACGGTGAAGGATCGGGTGGGTCATGTTCCGATATACGACGGGCCGATCCGAAAGGTTTCAGGTCAGGCCGGTGCCCTCCTCAAGGCCGAGCATCAGATTGAGGTTCTGGACCGCCGCGCCCGAGGCGCCCTTGCCCAGATTGTCCAGCAGGGCGACGAGCCGCGCCTGATGGCCGTCGCGGTCGCCAAACACGTGCAGGCGCAGGCGGTTGGTGTCGTTCAGCCCCTCGGGCGTCAGGCCGGCCATGGCCTCGGTGTCCTCCAGCGGGGCTACCTCAACAAACCGTGCGCCGTCATAGGCCTCAACCAGCGCGCCGTGGATGACCTCGATCGACGACGGGAACGGCAGGGCCGACAGGTGCAGGGGCACCTCGACCAGCATGCCCTGGCGGTAGTTGCCGACCGCAGGCGCGAACAGCACAGGACGAGAAAGTCCTGCATGTTTCGTCATTTCGGGCACATGCTTGTGCTTGAGGGTGAGGCCATAGGCGCGGAAGGGCTCGGCCGCCCCGTCTTCGAACTCCGCGATCATGGCCTTGCCGCCGCCGGAATAGCCCGAGACGGCGTTGACGCTGACCGGCCAGTCGACGGGGATCAGGCCCGCCCGCACCAGCGGCGCGACGAGGGCCAGGAAGCCGGTCGGATAGCAGCCGGGATTGGACACGCGTGTCGAGCCGGCGACGGTCTCACGCTGGCCGGGGCGCAGCTCGGGAAAGCCATAGGTCCAGCCGGGCGCGACGCGAAAGGCGGTCGAGGCATCGATCACCCGGACCGCCGGGTTCTCGACCATGGCCACGGCCTCGCGCGCCGCATCATCGGGCAGGCACAGGATGACGGCATCGGCGCTGTTCAAGGCCTCGCGCCGGGCCTCGGGATCACGCCTGCGGTCGCCCAGCAGGATCAGTTCGAGGTCGGATCGCCCCTCAACCCGCTCGCGGATCTCAAGGCCCGTGGTGCCGGCTTCGCCATCGATGAACAGGGTGTGGGTCATGAGAGGGTTCTAACGCGTGGCGGCGGATTTGGGACTCGGGAAAAACAGGGTCTGGATGGTCTGAAGGGTCTGGAATGGCGCCTGCGCTGGTCGGGGCATCGGCAACCGGACAGTATGGCCGACACCCGGACCCGGGCGGGAAGAACGGTGCGGGAAATGCTGGGGGCTTTGAGCGGGCTGGTGTTTTGCACGCGAGGTATCGCAGTAGGAGCCGCCGGGTCAGCGATCCTTCTCCCCTTGCGGGAGAAGGTGGCAGGCGAAGCCTGACGGATGAGGGGTGGCACAGGGCGGGGGTGCGGCTCATCACTTCATGCGGCAGCGTAACCCCTCATCCGCCCCCTTCTCAGGGGGCACCTTCTCCCGCAGGGGGAGAAGAGGAAGGCGACGCCCCAACAAAAAACGCCCCGGGTTTCCCCGAGGCGCCTTTTGTAGACCGGATTGCGATCGCGGTTTAGCGCTTCGAGAACTGGAAGCTGCGGCGGGCCTTGGCGCGGCCGTACTTCTTGCGCTCGACGACGCGGCTGTCGCGGGTCAGGAAGCCGTGGGGCTTCAGAACCTTGCGCAGCTCGGGTTCGTAGTGCGTCAGGGCGTGCGACAGGCCGTGGCGGATGGCGCCGGCCTGGCCCGACAGGCCGGAGCCCTGGACGGTGCAGACCACGTCGAACTGGGTGGTGCGGTCGGTGACGGTCAGCGGCTGGGCCACCATCATCTGCAGCACGGGACGCGCGAAGTAGGCGTTCAGCTCCTTGCCGTTGACGGTGATCTTGCCCGAGCCGGGCTTGAGCCACACGCGGGCAATGGCGTTCTTGCGCTTGCCGGTCGAATAGGCGCGGCCCAGCGAGTCCAGTTCCTGGACATAGACCGGAGCGGATTCACCTTCGGAACCCATGCCCTTCAGGGCATCGAATCCGGTGGCGGCGGGCGTGTCGGCCGGGGCGGCGGTGTCGACTTCGGTATTGGTCGCGTCGGTCATGATCAGACGGTCCGGGTGTTCTTGGAGTTGGCCGACTTGAAGTCGATCGTTTCCGGCTGTTGGGCTTCGTGGGTGTGGGCGCTGCCGACGAAGAGGCGCAGGTGCGTCATTTGCTTGCGGGCCAGGGGGCTTTCCTTGGGCAGCATGCGCTCGACGGCCTTTTCCATGACGCGCTCGGGGAAGCGGCTGTTCAGGACCTTCTCGGGGGTGGTTTCCTTGATCCCGCCCGGGTGACCGGTGTGACGATAGTAGACCTTGTCGGTCGACTTCTTGCCGGTGAACACCACCTTGTCGACGTTGGTCACGATGACATAGTCACCGCAATCGACGTGCGGGGTGTAGTCGGGGCGGTGCTTGCCGCGCAGGCGGTTGGCGATGAAGGTCGCGAGGCGGCCCACCACGACGCCTTCGGCGTCGATGTGGATCCACTTCTTCTCGACATCGGCCGGCTTCAGCGAAGCCGTGGTGCTCTTCAGCATGTCTGGAGGTCCTGATGGTCGGTCGGGGCCCCAGAGATGCGGAGCGCCGGAATGAAGGCGGGCTGCTACAGGACGCCAGCTCGCTCGTCAATCCCCATTGCGACGCCCATAGTGAGTTATAGCATTGATTTTATTCAACAATATATATACGGTATTAAATTACCGCATAAACCAGGCTGAATTGTTCAGCTCCGGCCCCGGACCAGGGTGTTGCGGACCCGCCGGCCCAGCGGATCGCGGGCCATCCAGCTGTCGCCGATCCCGGCCTCGACGATGTCGCTGCAGAAGCGGGGCAGCATGAAGCCGGGGCGGATGCGGCTCAGGCAGACCTTGTTGCGCTCGACCTGCCAGCGGGCGGTGATGCGGGTGCCGTCCGAGAACCGGCCCTCATAGCTGCCGTCGCGATTGAACCAGTGCTTGACCCAGCCGCCGTCCGGATAGTGGGACATGACCGTATTGTCGAAGGCCACGGCCATGAAGGGCGGCACATCGTCCGTGCGGACATCGCCTGCCTGCAGGCCCGTGCCCGACCCCAGAACCAGACCCATGGCCATGACGACCAGCAAAAGCGGCTTGCGCATGCGCGGCCCCCTCCCCCTTGCAACTTCCCCGGACGGACTATTAACGATCTGTTAGGTTTTGCAAGACCGTTGGCAGGTCAAATACTTGACTTCGCCGTGTGGATATCTATATCCGGCCCTCGTGTTCGGAACAGGAACGGCAACGGGGCCGCCCGCACGCCCAGTGGGGCGGTTTCGCACACAGTCGGCTCCCGACGGGGGCCCGCTCTTTCTCCTGTTCCCGAACATGCAAGGTTTGAATGACCGACTTTACCCAGCTGGGCCTTTCGCCCACGACGCTGCAGGCCGTAATCGATACCGGTTATACGACCGCCACCCCCATCCAGGCCCAGGCCATTCCGGTCGCCCTCGCCGGGCGCGACGTTTTGGGGATAGCCCAGACCGGCACGGGCAAGACCGCCGCCTTTACCCTTCCGCTGATTGAACGTCTGGCCTCGGGCCGGGCCAAGGCGCGGATGCCGCGCGCCCTGGTGCTGGCGCCGACCCGCGAACTGGCCGACCAGGTGGCCGAAAGCTTTGCCAAATACGCCAAGGGCACCAAGCTGAACTGGGTGCTGCTGATCGGCGGCGTGTCGATGGGCGACCAGGTCGCGGCCCTGAACAAGGGCGTGGACGTGCTGATCGCCACGCCGGGCCGTCTGCTGGACCTGTTTGATCGCGGCAAGATGATGCTGAACGGCGTCGAGATCATGGTCGTCGATGAAGCCGACCGCATGCTGGACATGGGCTTCATCCCGGACATCGAAAAGATCTTCAAGCTGACGCCGCCCAAGCGCCAGACGCTGTTCTTCTCGGCCACCATGCCGCCCGAGATCACCCGGCTGACCACCCAGTTCCTGAAAGACCCGACCCGGATCGAGGCCTCGCGCCCGGCCATGACGGCCGAGACCATCACCCAGTATCTGGTGCGCATTCCGGGCTCTGACCCCAAGCTGAAGCGCGAGGCGCTGCGCGCGCTGGTCGGGCGCGATGATGTGAAGAACGGCATCGTCTTCTGCAATCGCAAGTCGGAAGTGAACGTCGTCGCCAAGTCGCTGAAGCAGCACGGCTTTGACGCTTCGCCGATCCATGGCGATCTGGACCAGAGCCTGCGCACCAAGACGCTGGCGGATTTCCGCTCGGGTGCGCTGAAGATCCTGGTGGCCTCGGACGTGGCCGCGCGCGGGCTGGACATTCCCGACGTCAGCCATGTGTTCAACTATGACGTCGCGCACAATGCCGATGACTATGTGCACCGCATCGGCCGCACGGGGCGTGCCGGCAAGACCGGCCAGACCTTCATGATCGTGACGCCGTCGGATGACCGCTCGCTCGACAAGGTGTTGAAGCTGATCAAGATGACGCCGGAAGAGCTGACGCTGGACCTGTCGTCGGGCGGCAAGGCCCGTCCGGCGAAGACGGAATCGGCAAAGGCCGCTGATGAGGGCGCCGCTGTAGAAAAGCCCACTCGGTCGCGTCGTCAGGCCAGCCCTGCCGTTGCTGAAGAAACCTCCGGCGAGGCCCCTGCCCGCCGGTCACGGTCGCGTCGCAAGCCCCTGAGCGAAACGGCCGAGGTGGAGACGGAAACGGCTCCGGTCGAGGTCCGGCCTGTCGACCAGCCGATTGAGGCACCGAAGCCGGAAGCCTCCGATGCCGAGCCGCGCAAGCGCTCGCGCTCACGCGGTGGACGGGGTCGCAAGTCTGATGGTGCGCCGGAGGCCCGAAGCGACACGAACGCTCGCAAGGACAACGACGCCCGCAAGGACTCCGCGCCGATCAAGGCGTCGGACAGTTCGGCCTTCGGCAATGACGGCGTGCCCGCCTTCCTGCGGCGTCCCATCTGACGTCGGGCTTGATCCCCCTCACGAATCCCGGTTCTTCGACCCCGCTTAACCCGCTGTTACGCTTCGGCGGTTAGGCTTTCTAGCGTCGATCCAGAACGGGTCGGGGTGCCCGGGGGGACAGGACGCATGACGGAAAAGGTCGACACCACGGTGCGGGGGCCGGACGCCTATGGCCTGGCCCGGCGCGTGCTGGACGACATGGAAGCGGCCGGCGTCTGGCCGACCCCCGTCAATTTCGAGCTGTGGCTACACTATGTCGGCGATCCGGAGGGCGCGCTGGGCCGTGAAATCCGGCGCATCCTGGCTACCAAGGAGCCCTTTTCGGAGTCGACCTCCGAGATGCTGGCCTCGGAATATCTGCCGCGCGGCCGCCTGAGCGAGGAAATCCGCGATGCGGGTCGGCTGCTGGACAAGGAGTTGTCCTCGGTCGCCAGCACCATCGCCAATGCCCACAAGTCGCAGGCCGAATACGGCGCGACCCTGGCCGACGCCTCCGGCAAGATGGACGGGGTCGAAAACGCCGAGAGCCTGAAATCACTGGTCAGCACGCTGGCCGACGCGACCCACAAGGCGCAGACCCAGAACAGCACGCTGGAAAAGAAGCTGGAAAGCTCGACCCGCGAAGTGGCCAAGCTGCGCGAGCACCTGGAGCAGGTGCGGCGCGATGCCATGACCGACGCCCTGACCAATCTGGCCAATCGCAAGGCCTTTGACGAACATCTCGAAGGCTCGGTCGACGCGGCCCATGCAAACGGCAAGGCCCTGACGCTGGCGGTCATCGACATCGACCATTTCAAACGCTTCAACGACACCTGGGGTCATCAGACCGGCGACCAGGTGCTGCGCTATGTGGCCAGTGTGCTGGGCCGGACGGCCAAGTCACCGCGCCTCGCCGCCCGCTATGGCGGGGAAGAGTTCGCCATCATCTTCCCCGACGAGAACACTGCGGCCGTCGAGAAGGCGCTGAACGGGGTGCTCAAGGAAATCTCGTCGCGCGCGCTGCGACGCCGGTCGACGAATGACGAGCTGGGGGCGGTGACCATTTCGGCCGGCTTTGCCCGCCTGCGTCCCAAAGAGACCGCCGCCTGCCTGCTGGAGCGGGCCGATGCGGCCCTCTATGCCTCCAAGCGAGGCGGCCGGAACCGGGTGACCAACGCGGATCAGCTTGAACAGGCTGCCTGATATTCCCGCCGATGGGCACCTTGCCCCGTTCAGCCGCCCGCGCAGCCTCGCCTTCGCGGCGGCCTATTGGACCCTGTCGATCGTCTATTGCCTCGCCGCCGTGATCGCAGCCGTGCTGCCGGGGCGCAAGGCGACCGGCTGGATCATCCGGCGCTATGTGCGGCGCATGGTGCAGGCCATGCGGCTGCTGGCCGGGATCCGAACCGAGGTGCGCGGGCGTGAGCGCCTGCCCGACGGCGGCTTTATCGTTGCGGCCAAACACCAGAGCTGGGGAGACGGCTATACGGTCTATGACCAGTTTCCGGACCTGGCCTTCGTCACCGGCGACCACCTCGAGAAATTCCCGCTGATGAGTACGGTGCTGCGCAAGCTGGGCGCCATTGTGGTCAACAACTGCGGCGGCCACGAAGCCCGGGCGGCGCTGAAGCGGCGGGCGGCGGACGCCCATGCCGAGGGCCGCCGGATCCTGATCTATCCCGAGGGCAATCTGGCCAAGGTCGGCGAGAAGTTCCGGTACCGGTCAGGCGTCTGGCACATGTACCGCGACTTCGACATGCCGGTCGTGCCGGTGGCGACCAATCTGGGTCTGTTCTGGCCGCAGGAGCAGTTCCTGAAACGGCCCGGCACGGCGACGATCGAATTCCTCGAGCCCCTGCCGACCGGTCTGGCCAAGGAGGAATTCATGGCCCGGCTTGAGGCGGCCATCGAAGGTCGCACCGCCGACCTGGTGGCCGAGGCGAGCGGTCAGCCGGTCACGCCCGCCGTGCAGGTGCCGACCCCGGACGAGGTCCGAAAGGCCGCCGCTCAGGCGTCCTGAGCCACCGGCGTGATCGTCACGCTCTCGCCGCAGCCGCAGGCGTCGGTCTGGTTGGGATTGCGGAACACGAATTTCGAAGCCAGGTCAGTGACCTGAAAGTCGATCTCGCTGCCGATCAGGAACAGGATGGCCTTGGGGTCGATCAGGACCGTGGCGCCCTTGTCTTCCACCACCTCGTCCAGCGGTTCGACGCGTTCGGCGTACTCGACCGTATATTCCTGACCCGCGCAGCCGCCGTTCTTGACGCCGATGCGCAGGCCCGCGCACGGGCCCGAGGCCGCCTCGGTCAGCTGGCGGATGCGGTCAGCCGCAGCCTCGGTCAGGCGAACGGCCTGCGGGCGGGGACGACGGGCGGGGCGTGTGGTGGTCAGGTCGGTCATGATACCTAGAACATATTGAGGGCCAGTTTGGCCTCATCGCTCATCTTGGAGGGATCCCACGGCGGGTCGAACACCAGATTGGCCCTGGCCGAGCGAATGCCCTCGACGGTCATGACGGCGTCCTCGACCCAACCGGGCATTTCGCCGGCCACCGGACAGCCGGGCGCGGTCAGGGTCATTTCGACCAGCACGTCCTTGTCGTCCGAAACGTCGACCTTGTAGATCAGGCCCAGCTCATAGATGTCGACCGGGATTTCGGGGTCGAACACGGTCTTGAGCGCCGTGACCAGATCGTCGGTCAGGCGGTCGAGCTCGGCCTGGCTGAGGGCGCTCTTTTGCGGGGCGTCCCAGCTCTCGGCGAAATCGGCGCTTTTGGTGATGGCGTCGTCCATGACTAAACGAAAAATTCCCTGGCCTTGATGAGAGCGGCGGCGAAGGAGTCGGCGTCCTCCACTGTATTATATAGGGCGAAACTGGCGCGCGTGCTCGAGGTCAGGCCGAATCGGGTGGCCAGCGGCTCGGCGCAGTGCAGACCGGCACGCACCGCCACGCCGTAGCGGTCCATGATCTGGGCGATGTCGTGGGCGTGGGCGCCGTCGACCGTAAAGGTAAAGATCGCCCCCTTGCCGGGCGCCGTGCCGATCTCGGTCAGCCAGTCGAGGCCCGACAGGCGCTCGCGCACCCGCTCCAGCAGGGCAGCCTCATGCGCCTGGACCGCTGCCCGGTCGTAGGCGGAGTACCACTGCAGCGCCGCGCCCAGACCGATGGCCTCGAGGATCGGCGGCGTGCCGGCCTCGAACCGCTGGGGCGGCATTGCATAGGTGACGCGGTCCTCGCTGACCGACTGGATCATCTCGCCCCCGCCCTGATACGGCGGCAGGGACTCCAGCGCTTCGGCGGTGCCGTACAGGGCGCCGATGGCGGTCGGGCCGAAAAGTTTGTGGCCGGTCAGGACATACCAGTCACAGCCCAGCGCCTGAACGTCCGGCGTCGCATGGACCGCGCCCTGGCAGCCGTCGACCAGCACCCGGGCCCCGGCAGCGTGCGCCATCCTGACGATGTCGGCCACCGGATTGAGGGTGCCCAGCACATTGGACATGTGGGTGACCGCGACGATCCGGGTCTTCGGGCCCAACAGCTCGGCATAGGCGTCCATGTCGAGGGTGCCGTCGTCCTTGACCGGGATCCATTTCAGCACCGCGCCGCGGCGTTCGCGCAGCATATGCCAGGGCACGATGTTGGAGTGGTGCTCCATCTGGGTGACGAGGATCTCGTCGTCGGGCAGGAGGGACTGGCCAATGCCGGCGGCGACCAGATTGATCGCCTCGGTGCCGCCCCGGGTCCACACGATCTGGTCGGCGGAAGGAGCATTCAGATAGCGGGCGACGGTCTCGCGGGCGGCCTCGAAGGCCTCGGTCGTTTCATTGGCCAGGGTGTGCAGGCCGCGGTGGACATTGGCATAGCTACCCTCCATCGCCGCCGTCAGGGCGTCGATCACCGCGCGCGGCTTTTGCGCCGAGGCGGCCGAGTCCAGATAGACCAGCGGCTTGCCGTTCACCTGCCGCGACAGGATCGGGAACTGGGCCCGGACGGCGTGGACGTCGAAGTCTACTGATCCTCCCCTGCTTGCGGGGGAGGGGGACCGCGAAGCGGTGGTGGGGGCGGACCCAGCGGCGGCGTTTGAAGTCGCCCCCTCCACCGCCGTTCCGGCGGTCCCCCTCCCCCGTTCCGCTGCGCTACCCGGGGGAGGAGCCATCACGACCTTTCCATCAGCCATGTGCGGACCTCCTCTCGCGCGCCCTCATGCTCGATGCGGTCGACGACCTCGAACAGGAAGGCGCGGGTCAGAAGCGCCCTCGCCTCCTCTGCCGACAGGCCGCGCTGCTGCATGTAGAACAGGGCGCTCTCGTCCAGATTGCCCACCGTATTGCCGTGGGCGCACTGGACGTCGTCGGCATAGATGATCAGCTCGGGCTTGGCGTCGACCTCACCCCGTTCGGACAGGATCAGGGCATTGTGCGCCATGCGGGCATCGGTGCCGTCGGCTCCGCGCTCGACCACGATCCGGCCCTGGAAGACGCCACGTGCCGTGTCGGTGACGACGCCCTTGGCCAGTTGCGAGGTCAGACCGTCGGGGCCCGCGTGGGTGACGACGCTGGTCAGGTCCACATGGCGGCTGTCGGTCAGCCGATAGAGGCCGTCCAGACGCACATCGGCGCCATGGCCGGCGTGATGCACGTGAGTCTCCAGCCGCTGAAGGCGGCCGCCGGTTGCGATCAGGGTCTGGTGAAACACGGCACCCTCGCCCACCGTAACCTCGGCCTGGGTGATCGACAGGCTGTCGGCCGGTTCGTCGGTCAGGACGATCCGGTGGACGGCGGCACCCGACGGGACGTCGATGCTGAGCCGGTTGTGCGCGGCATAGGCCGCCCCCTGGCCCTCATGGCTCTCGAGCAGCAGCAGGGTCGAGCCCGGACGGGCGGAAATGCGGGCGGTGGCCGTGTGGCCGGTGCCGCTGGCATCCGAGATGAAGCGCAGGCGCAGGGTGTGGTCCCCGAAGGCGACATAGGCGTCGGCGCCCACGGCCCGGCCGTTGACGAACACCAGGCCGTCGCCACCCAGCTCATAGAAGGGCCCCGCGCCTTCCACCCGGCCCGGCGGAGACAGCGGCGGCGCATCGCGCATATAGCGACGCACGTCGCTGTACTTCCACGCCTCGGCCCGCCGCGAGGGGAAGGTCGCCGGGTCGCTGAGATTGAAGGCGGCGGAATGGGTCACGCGGCCTCGCCCACATAGCGGTCATAGCCCTCGGCCTCGAGCTGGTGGGCCAGCTCCGGACCGCCCGAGGCGACGATCTTGCCGGCGGCCAGCACATGGACCTTGTCCGGTTTGATGTAGTCCAGCAGGCGCTGATAGTGGGTGATGACCAGCATGGACCGCTCGGGGCCGCGCAGGGCGTTGACGCCATCGGCGACGATGCGCAGGGCGTCGATGTCGAGGCCGGAGTCCGTCTCGTCGAGGATCAGCAGCGACGGCTCCAGCAGGGCCATCTGCAGGATCTCCATCCGCTTCTTCTCGCCGCCCGAGAAGCCCACATTCAGGGGCCGCTTCAGCATGTCGAAGTCCATCTTCAGGGCCTTCGACGCCGCCTTGACCTGCTTCAGGAATTCCGGCGCCGAGACCTCGGCCTCACCGCGCGCGCGCTTCTGGGCATTCAGCGCCGTGCGCACAAAGGTCAGGGCCGGGACACCGGGGATCTCGATCGGATACTGGAACGACAGGAAGACGCCCTTCGCCGCCCGCTCGGCCGGGTCGAGACCCAGCAGGTCCTCGCCGCGCCAGGTGACGGTGCCCTCGGTCGCCTCATAGCCGGGACGGCCCGAGACGGCATAACCGAGCGTCGACTTGCCCGCGCCATTGGGGCCCATGATGGCATGGACCTCGCCCGCCGGAACGTCGAGCGTCAGGCCCTTGAGGATGGGGGTGTCACCAACGGCGACGTGGAGATTGGAGATGGAGAGCATTCAGTGGGACTCGGGTAAGGGAAAAATTCGGGCGAGGTCCTGACGGGCGTCGTAGAACGACACGATCACGACCTCATCCTGCAAAACCTGAAAAACGACGATCTTGTGCCAGCGTAGCAGGCTGGCCTCGCGCAAGCCTTTCCAGCGGGACGGACGATAGGAGAATGGATGTGCGCCGGTCCTGAGCGACAGGGCCTCGCTTTCCGAGAGGGCGCGATCGGTCAGGCGTGTGTCCTGGGCCTCCAGTCCATCCAGCCAGTCGCGTTGCGCGCTGCGAGCTTCCTGCGACCATCGCACGCGCCTCATCGCTTGTAGCGGGCCTTGAGCTCATCAAAGACCTCTGAATGATCATAGAGACGACCGGCCGCAACATCCTCCAGTCCACGCCTTATGGAAGCCGCCTGCTCTTCGGTCAGCGAGGCCCCGGCCTGCCCCTCATGGTCGGCGGCAACCTGCTCTGCCGCCGAGGCAATGAACTCTTCGAGCGACATGCCGATCTCGGCCGCCGCACGCTTCAGACGATCCGCAGCGTCAGCATCAAAGGGAATGGCTATGGTTTCCATCAGACAGTCCTCCGGTGACGCAGCACCTTATCATAGTGGCCCCCAACCGTCGGCCCCCTGACCGCGTTCATCTCGCCCGCCGGAACGTCGAGCGTCAGGCCCTTGAGGATCGGGGTGTCGGCGACAGAGACGTGGAGGTTGGAGATGGTGAGCATTCAGTTTTCCTCGGCCCAAGCCATACAGCCCTCAATGAAGGAGTTACTCCGTCCATCACAATCGTCGGGCTCGGTGATGCCGTGCTCCGCAGCCCACTCGTAGCCCGCCTCATGCCCTGAACAGTCTACGGTGCAGTCATAGCCTCGGAAGGTGGCCGGAGGTGCTGGCGCAGTGGACGGTCTATAGGGGGTCATTGCCGCCGCCTCGCGCGCAGCAATCGTAGCGGTTTCAGCTGCAGCTCGCGCTTCTGCTTCTGCAGACTCGTAGGCTGAGGAGAGTACCGGATCGACGGCCGTAACTCGCTGGTCAGTCACAAGCGCCGCTTCAAAGTTCGACTGCGCTACGCATTGACCGAGACCCAACCCAATGATCAGAGATGCCAGTGACGCGATAGCGACATCTCTTGCGACAAACGTCCGCCCCTTTGCTCGCTCACTCACCCCACGCTCCCTTCAAGGCTGATCGCCATCCCAGAACCCGTCATCCTCGGGCTTGTCCCGAGGACCCATGGGTCAGTAATCTCTGCGCCGGGCCGCGTGGGCTTGATGGATCGTGCCAAACTCAACCCATGGGCCCGCCGGAACGATAGGCCCTCGGGACTAGCCCGAGGGTGACGGAGAGTTTGGGTTACGTTTCTTCCGGCCCATGTTTCCACACGGGGGATCGATCCCAGGCCAGCGACAGGTCCTCCCAGTGTGGATTGTCCCGTTCGATCAGATTGATCTTCCAGTCGCGCAGATACCGCTTCAGCGATTTCTCTTTCTGGATGGCGTCGGTGATCCGCTCGAAGGGCTGATACCAGACCAGTCGTTTCAGGCCGTGCTTCTTCGTAAAGCCCTCGACCGCCCCGATACGGTGCTGCCCGACGCGGGCGTAAAGGTCGCTGGTCGCACCGACATAGAGCGTTCCATAGGGTGCGTTGGTCATGATGTAGGTCGCGATGAACGGGCGTTCTCTCACCATAGGATACAGCCTGGTCCACTATGGGTCCTCGGGACAAGCCCGAGGATGACGGGGAGTGATGATTAGCCAACGCTTCCCTCCAATGAGATCGCCACCAGCTTCTGGGCCTCGACGGCGAACTCCATCGGCAGTTTCTGCATGACGTCGCGGACGAAGCCGTTGACCAGCAGGGCCACGGCTTCTTCCTCCGACAGGCCGCGCTGCTGCGCATAGAACAGCTGGTCGTCGGACAGGCGGGTGGTGGTCGCCTCGTGCTCCAGTTGGGCCGAGCCGTTCTTGGCCTCAATGTACGGGATGGTGTGCGAGCCGCAGTCCTTGCCGATCAGCAGGCTGTCGCACTGGGTAAAATTGCGCACGCCGGTCGCCCTGGGGTGCACCGAGACCAGGCCGCGGTAGGTCGAGTCCGACTTCCCGGCCGAGACGGCTTTGGCGATGATCCGGCTTTTCGAATTCTTGCCGAGGTGGATCATCTTGGTGCCGGTGTCGGCCTGTTGGTGGCCGTTGGTGATGGCGATGGAATAGAATTCGCCCGAGCTCTCCTCGCCCTTGAGGATGCAGGACGGATATTTCCAGGTGACGGCCGAGCCGGTCTCGACCTGGGTCCAGCTGACCTTGGACCGGTCGCCGCGACAATCGGCGCGCTTGGTGACGAAGTTGTAGATGCCGCCCTTGCCCTCGGCGTCGCCGGGGTACCAGTTCTGGACGGTCGAATATTTGATCTCGGCGTCGTCCAGCGCCACCAGCTCGACCACGGCGGCGTGCAGCTGATTCTCGTCGCGCATCGGGGCGGTGCAGCCCTCCAGATAGGAGCAATAGCTGCCCTTGTCGGCGATGATCAGGGTGCGTTCGAACTGGCCGGTCTGGCTGGCGTTGATGCGGAAATAGGTCGACAGCTCCATCGGGCAGCGCACGCCCGGCGGGATGTAGACGAAGCTGCCGTCCGAAAAGACCGCGCTGTTCAGGGCGGCGAAATAGTTGTCCGAGACGGGCACGACCGAGCCCAGATACTGGCGCACCAGATCGGGGTATTCACGCAGGGCCTCGGAGATCGGCATGAAGATGACGCCGACCTTGGCCAGCTCGGCCTTGAAGGTGGTGACCACGCTGACGCTGTCGAACACGGCGTCGACCGCGTAACGCGGCGCGCCCTCGACGCCGGCCAGCACGGCTTGTTCCTTCAGCGGGATGCCCAGCTTTTCGTAGACGGCCAGCAGTTCGGGATCGACCTCGTCGAGGCTCTTCGGCCCCTCCTTCTTTTTCGGCGCGGCGTAGTAGAACAGCTCCTGATAGTCGACCGGCTCATATTTGACCGAGGCCCAGGTGGGTTCCTCCATGGCCAACCAGCGCTCATAGGCGGCCAGGCGCCACTCCAGCATCCAGTCCGGCTCGCCCTTTTTCTCCGAGATGAAACGGACGATGTCGGCATTCAGGCCACGCGGGGCGTATTCGGTGTCGATGTCGCTTGTGAAGCCATGCGCGTATTTTTCCAGCGCGGCGACGGCGTCGACGGTTTCCTTGACGGCGGCCATCAGGCGATCTCCCCGACGGGTTGGCGGGCGCGCAGGCGGGCGCGGGCCTCGCACCAGGCGTCGGCAAAGGTCTGCCAGTCGCTCTCGACCGTGCCCCAGCCGCCCGAGACGCGGATGGCGAAGGTGGCCAGCGGCTCCAGCCCCATGGCGACCATGGTTTTCGACGGTTTGGTCTTGCCCGAGGAACAGGCGCTACCCGCCGAGACCATGACGCCCTTGAGGTCGAGGCTGATCAACTGTTGCGGGCTGTCCCAGCCGTCCGTGGCGACGAACAGGGTGTTGGGCAGGCGCGGCGCGCCCTCGCCTACCACCACCGCGCCCTCGGCCTTGAGGCGTTCGGCGGCGGCGTCGCGCCAGGCGCTATGGTCGTGCGCGAGGTCACGCGCGGCGCATTCGGCGGCCACACCAAAGGCGGCGATGCCGGGGACATTTTCGGTGCCGGCGCGCAGGCCGCGCTCCTGCCCCGCGCCGTGCAGGATGCGCACGGCGCTGCGGCCCGGGGCCAGCACCAGGGCGCCGACGCCCTGCAGTCCGCCCAGCTTGTGCCCGGACAGGGTCAGGGAGTCTGCGGCCAGGTCGGCCATGGAGACCGCGATCTTGCCCGCCGACTGGATGGCATCGACGTGCAGCCAGCCGTCGGCGGCGGCGACCAGCGCCCTGGCCTCGGCGATCGGCTGAAGGACGCCGCTTTCGTTATTGGCGTGGTGGATGCCGACCATGGCCCGGCCCGGACGTTTCAGCGCCCCGGCCAGCCATTCCAGATCGACCTGACCGTTGGCATCGACCGGCAGGGTCTCGACCGGGACCGACGACATGGCCGCGGTCTCGGCGACGCAGGGATGTTCGGTGGCCGAAACGATCAGCCGCTCACAGCCCGCCGCGATGGCGCTGGCGAGCGCCTGGGCGTTCGACTCAGTGCCGCCGGAAGAGAAGATCACCGCGCTGGTGTCGACCCCGACCAGATCGGCGACGCGGGCGCGGGCGGTCTCGATATGGGCGCGGGCGCGGCGGCCCCGGGCGTGGACAGCGTTGGGATTGCCACCCTCGGCCATGATCTGGGTGACCAGGGCCTGGACCTCGGGCCGGATCAGGGCGGAGGCGTTATAGTCGAGATAGACGGTCATGCGGCGGCTCCCACGCCGGGCGCGGATACAGACGGAGAGCAGGCAACACGACGGCGGCTGCCGGTGCGGTTCAGGACCACATCTTCCAGCGACACCCCGGCCAGATAGGCGTGAATCTCGGCGCCGAGGTCTTCCCAGAGGTTATGGGTGATGCAGCGCTCGCCCGAGGCCATGCAGCCGCGCGGCGAGGCGTGGGCGACGCAGCGGGTGGCGCGGATCGGCTCATCGACGGCCAGCACGATATCGGCGACGACCGTCTCGTCCGCCGGTTTGGCCAGACGATAGCCGCCACCGGGCCCGCGTACGCTATTCACCAGTCCGCAGCGGCGCAAGCGGGCGAACAGCTGTTCCAGATAGCTGAGGGAAATCTCTTGCCGCTGGGCGATTTCGGACAGGGAGACAGAGCGGTCAGACCCGTCGAGCGCACGACCGTTGCGGGCCAGATCGGCCATCGCCATCACCGCATAGCGTCCCTTCGTCGACAGTCGCATCCCGCACCTTCAAAAATACCGCGCAGAGGCGACGAGGTATGTTAGAACCCGCGCCTTCGCCGCCGCGCCCATGGGGTACCGGCACTTAGAAAGTCCCACTACAGCAGTCAAGTATTCCTCGGCCTGCTGTGACCTTTTGAACCGGATGGTTTGAAGACACATGCCTGAAGTGATTTTGCCGGGTGCCTCCGGTCGTCTCGAAGCCCGCTACTCCCCCGGCAAGCGCCCCGATGCCCCGATCGCGCTGATCCTGCATCCGCACCCCAAGGCCGCCGGCCATATGAACAATCCGGTGGTGGTGACGCTGTTCCAGCTGTTCCAGCAGCGGGGCTTTGCCACCCTGCGCTACAACAGTCGGGGCGTCGGCAAGTCGCAGGGCGAGTTCGACTCGGGCATCGGCGAGCTGGCGGACGCCGCCACCGCGCTGGACTGGCTGCAGAGCGAGAACCCCGCCGCCAGCCAGACCTGGGTCGCCGGCTATCAGTTCGGCGCCTATATCGGCATGCAGCTGTTGATGCGCCGTCCCGAGACCGACGGCTTCATCTCGGTGTCGCCGCCGTCCAACATCTATGATTTTTCCTTCCTGGCCCCCTGCCCGGCGTCTGGCCTGTTCCTGCACGGGACAGCCGACACCATCGTGCCGCCGGTCGAGGTCGAGCGCGTGGTCAACAAGCTGCGCACCCAGAAGGGCATCGTCATCGACTATGAGCTGGAGGACGGGGCCACCCACTTCTGGCAGGACCATATCGACGCTGTCGACCGCCGCGTCGCCGCCTATCTGGACAAGCGACTGGAAGAACGGCCGGCATAAGGCCGCTCAGTAGATCAGGAAGGCCTTGCGCGTTTCCGCCCACGCCGCTTCATCCGGCGTGGCGATGGCGTCGAGGTCGCCCGCCTCGGCTCCCGCGTCGTCCACCCACTCCCTGAGCGACGGGCCGCCGTTGATCACATCGATCGGTAGCTTGCCGAACGCATATTCGTACGGAAAATCCCGCCACAGGTCGTAGTCGGGATAAAGGGCGCGGATGGCCTTGAAGCCCAGCGCCTGGACCCGCCAGGGGCGGAAGGCGGCGTGGTCATAGTGCGGGCCTTCGACATGGATCTGCACCCCGTGGCACAGCTGGCCAACGTGTTTGTGGAAGGTCGGCTGGAACCACATTTCGCGGAGGGTACACCCGGTCAGCCAGTCGGGGGCTCGGCGCTGCATCTCGGCAATCACGGCGCGGGCGTCGATGTCGGGGGCGCCGAACAGTTCCAGCGGGCGGGTGGTGCCGCGCCCTTCGGACAGGGTGGCGCCCTCCAGCATGACTGTGCCGGCATAGGTGCGGGCCATGCTGAGCGTCGGCGCATTGGGGCTGGGGTTGATCCACGCCCGCTCCAGCAGCGGCCAGCCGTAGCCGGGCGCGGCGTCAATGGCATAGCCCTGCATCTCGATGACGCGGTAGTCCACGCCGAGCTTGAAATGGTCGATGAACCAGTGGCCCAGCTCGCCCATGGTCAGGCCGTGGCGCATGGGCATGGGGCCGGCCCCGACGAAACTCTCATAGCCGGGCTGAAGCAGGGTGCCCTCGACCGGGCGGCCAGCGGGGTTGGGGCGGTCCAGCACCCACACCGTTTTGCCGTGCTTCTGCGCCGCCTCCAGCACATACAGCAGGGTCGTCACATAGGTGTAGATGCGACAGCCAAGGTCCTGCAGGTCGATCAGGATGACGTCAAAGGTGTCCATCCATTCGTCCTTCGGACGGCGGACCTCGCCATACAGGCTGAACACCGGAAAGCCGTGCACCGGATCGCGATAGTCCGGGCTCTCCATCATATTGTCCTGCAGGTCGCCCTTCATGCCGTGCTGGGGACCGAAGGCGGCGGTGATGTCGATGTCCGGGCAGGCGACCAGGGCGTCGATGGCATGGGTCAGGTCCTCGGTCACCGAGGCCGGATGGGCCAGCAGGGCCACGCGCCGGCCCTTGAGCGGGGTACGCAGGTCCGGTTCGGACAACAGGCGGTCGAGACCGGTCTTCATGAGAGCTCCAGCACGAACGAGTCGGGATGATGAAAGTCGGGCTTATCCGACGGATGCGCCAGCGCCCAGTAGCTGAGCGAGCCATCGCTCGCCTCGATCACGGCGGAGAGGGCGATGCGATCAATGTGGGGCCATTCGGGCCAGTGGAGGATGGCGTCCAGCTCGAACGCGCCACCTGCCTGTTCCGACCGGATCACCTGGACATGACCATCAAGGTTCCCCCCCCCTTCACGATAGCTGCTGAAGTGGTAGGCAGCCCACTGCCCTGAGGGCGAGATGTTGAATTCGGCGTAGCTGCCGTCACGAAGCTGCGCGAAGACCTCAAAGCAGGTCGTGCGCCAAAGCCCGTCGGCTCGCCCAAGATCAGGGTCCGACGCCGTCAGCGGGTTTGCCTTCTTGCCATTTCTGTTTGCGACAAAGGCTGCCGCATAGTCAGCGCTTCGCCGAGCATGGGTGGCTGCAATCGAGTCCAGCCATTCCGGAAGCACGACCTGGCCTCCGAAACCGCTCAGCCGAAAGCTGACATGGATCCAGCTCCGCCCTTCGATATCGAACTCAACCGTGATCGCTTCCGAGTTATGAAAGCCGGACGCACCGAAGGCGGACAGGGCAGCATTCAGGATCATGGTTGCGCGCTCGGTTCGCCTAGCCAGATGTCCGTGCTACACGCCCCTTCCCTTTCCCGCCAAGCCTTAAGCCCCATGACCGATCACGCCTTTCAGTCCGACTTTCTCAAGACGCTGCGGGATCGCGGCTATATCCACCAGATCACCCATCCGGACGAGCTGGATGCGGCAACGCGGTCGGGCGTGGTGTCGGGCTATATCGGGTTTGACGCGACGGCCCCCAGCCTGCACGTCGGCTCGCTGATCCAGATCATGATGCTGCGCCGGCTGCAGCAGGCCGGGCATCGCCCCGTGGTGGTCATGGGCGGCGGCACGACCAAGGTCGGCGATCCGACCGGCAAGGATGCCTCGCGGCCCCAGCTGACCGACGAGACGATCCAGTCGAACATCGCCTCGATCCGCACGGTGTTCGAGAAATTCCTGACGTTCGGCGACGGGCCGACCGATGCGGTCATGATCGACAATGACGACTGGCTGTCGACCTATGGCTACATCCAGTTCCTGAGGGACTACGGCACCCATTTCACGGTCAACCGCATGCTGGCCTTTGACTCGGTCAAACTGCGGCTTGAACGCGAGCAGCCGATGACCTTCCTCGAGTTCAACTACATGCTGATGCAGTCGGTGGACTTTTTGGAGCTGAACCGGCGGCTGAATGTGACGCTGCAGATGGGCGGCTCGGATCAGTGGGGGAATATTGTCTCGGGTGTCGATCTGGTGCGGCGGGTGGACCAGAAGGCCGCCTTTGGCCTGACCACGCCGCTGTTGACCACGGCATCAGGCGGCAAGATGGGCAAGACGGCCCAGGGTGCGGTGTGGCTGAACGCCGAGCAGCTGAGCCCGTACGACTACTGGCAGTTCTGGCGGAATGTGGATGATGCGGATGTGGGCAAATTCCTGCGCCTGTTCACCGACCTGCCGCTGGACGAGATCGCGCGGCTGGAAGCGCTGGACGGCGCGGCCATCAACGACGCCAAGAAGGCTCTGGCCGATGCCGCAACGACCATGCTGCACGGCGCCGGCGAGGCGGACAAGGCGCGCGCTGCGGCCGAGGGCGCGTTCGAGCGGGGCACGCTGTCTGCGGACCTGCCCACGGTTGAGCTGCCGCAGGACGAGGTGATTGGAGCGATGATCGCGGCCGTGACGACGCGGGCCGGCCTGACGGCCTCCAACGGTGAGGCCCGGCGTCTGGCCCAGGGTGGCGGGCTGCGGCTCAATGATGAACCGGTTGCCGATGGAGCCCGCCTGATCGAGGCGGCGGATATCAATGCAGACGGTGTCCTGAAACTGGCCGCCGGCAAGAAGAAGATCGTTCTGGTGAGACCTGTCTGAGGAGACGCAGATGTCCGAGCTTGAAGGCAAACCCGTTCCGGCATTTGACATGCCGACCGCCGACGGGGACCGGGTCAGTGACGGGGCGCTGAAGGGCCGGCCCTATGTGCTCTACTTCTATCCGAAGGCGGACACGCCCGGCTGCACGACCGAGGGCAAGGACTTCTCGGCGCTGATGGACGAGTTTACCGCAGCAGGAGCCCGGGTGATCGGCGTGTCGAAGGACACGGTGAAGAAGTTGTCGAACTTCAAGGCCAAGCACGACCTGACCGTCACCCTGGCGGCGGACGAGGATGAGAGCGTCTGTGCGGCATTCGGCACCTGGGTCGAAAAGTCGATGTACGGCCGGACCTATATGGGCATCGAGCGCGCCACCTTCCTGATTGATGCCCAGGGCGTGATCCGCCACCAGTGGCCCCGGGTGAAGGTCAAGGGCCATGCCGAGGAGGTTCTGCAAGCTGTTCGCAGCCTGTAGATTCGCAGTCCGGCCTGCGGGACCGACAACTGTCCGAGAGCTGACGGGTCGTCACCGAAAGCCAGATTCGCGGTTCGCGTGACAGGCGAAATCCAGTCTTGCCGAGCAGCGTTATTCTCCGAATACGATTCCAAAGAGGGTTAATGCTTCCCTAACAGGGTTGAAGCTTCACCGTCGCTGGCGCATAAAGCGTGCGTTCGGGGGTGTAGCGTATGCGCGACGAGGCAGAAACGACCCGGACAGGATGGCTCAAGCGGTGGTTTCCTGTCCGATACATCTATCTTCGCACGGGCGATGAGGTTCAGGCCTACGCCCTGACGGCCCGGCGTCAGATCCTGATGGGCGCGATGGCCGTAGTGCTGATCTGCTGGGGCGCGATCGCCAGCTGCGGCTTTATCCTCGACATGATCGGCGTCAGTCAGGCCGAACGCGCCGTGGCCCAGGCCCGCGCCACGTCCGAACGCGTCAATGCCGACCTGCAGGCCCGGCTGGAGACCGCCGTGGTGCGGATGACCGCCAGCACCGGCTCGCTGGAAGAAATGGCCCAGATGGTCGAGCGGCGCCACGCCGCCCTGACCCAGGTCATGGGCACCTTCCGCGGCGTGGACGGCGCCGAGCTGGAGCTGCAGCCCGTCGTCATGAGCGACTCCGACAGCCGCACGCCGGTCGAGCGCATGGCCGCGGTGCGCATGGATCAGGAGCGTCTGATCGCCCGCGCCGAACAGTTTGCCGAGACCCGCGCCGAGCGGCTGCGGCTGGCGTTCCGGCTGGCCGGCCTGAACCCCGCCGCCTACATCGGACAGGGCACGTCGCTGGGCGGACCGCTGATCCAGGCGGACGATCCGAGCGCGCTGGCGGCCATTCTGGATGTGGATGAGCCGTTCGCCGCCCGCATCCTCAGCGCGACCAGCAATCTGGGCGATATGCGCGCCCTGACCGACGCGTCCGGCGGCCTGCCGTTTGCCCGGCCGACCCAGGCGCGCACGACCTCGGGCTTTGGCGTGCGGTTCGATCCGTTCAACGGTCGCCCTGCCCTGCATCAGGGTCAGGACTTTGCCGCGCCGCTGAATACGCCGATCTATTCGACCGCGCCGGGGGTGGTGTCTTTTGTTGGCGTTCGTTCAGGGTATGGCAACACCGTTGAGATAGACCACGGAGGCGGTTTCAAGACGCGCTATGCCCATCTCAACTCGGCGTCCGTTCAAATCGGGCAGCGGGTCGCGCTGGGCCAAAGAATCGGGGCCATGGGTTCGACCGGACGGTCGACCGGTGTGCACCTGCACTATGAGGTCTGGATGAACGGCCGCGCCCAGAATCCAGCCCGCTTCATGAAAGCCGGAGATTATCTTGTTCAATAAGTCGAAGTCCCCCGCCAAGCCGTCGTCGGTGCCGTCGATCCCGCCGCTGCCCGACATGCCGCAGGCGCCCCAGGCATCGCAGGCGGCACAGGCCCCCTCGTCCCAGCCGCGCCAGCCCGCGCCGCAACAGCAGTCGTCGGGCCGCAATCTGTCGACCCTGTCGGCGGACCTGCGGTTTGAAGGCAATATCTCGGGCTCGGGCGACCTGCAGGTCGACGGCCAGATCAAGGGCGACGTCAAGGTCGGTCGCCTGATTGTCGGCGAGACCGGCGCCATCGAAGGCAGCGTCAATGCCGACTATGTCGAGGTGCGCGGCCGGATCGTCGGTGCCGTCTCGGGCAAGCAGGTCAAGCTGATCTCCACCGCCTACGTCGACGGCGACATCACCGCCGAACAGCTGTCGATCGACATCGGCGCCTATTTCCAGGGCCGCTGCATCCAGGGCAGCCGAAACGCCGCGCCGGCCTCGGCCCCGCGCCCGTCGGCCCAGCCCGCCGTCGCCGCCCAGGCCCCGCAGCCGGTGCCCCAGGCCGAAACACCGCAACGGATCGACATGTCGTCGAACTAACAGACGATTTCGACATGACGTTGAACGGGGCCTTGCGGCCCCGTTTTTCGTATCAGCTGTCGGCGCCGTCGCGGGTCTCGCCCACCCGGGCGGCCAGGGCCGCGCCCATGAAGGCATCGAGGTCACCGTTCAGCACGCCGTCGGTGTCGGAGGTTTCGACATTGGTCCGCAGGTCCTTGACCATCTGATAGGGCTGCAGGACGTAGGAACGGATCTGGTGGCCCCAGCCGATGTCGGTCTTGGCGTCGGCCAAGGCCTGGGCCGCGGCCTCGCGCTTTTGCAGTTCCAGTTCGTACAGACGGGCGCGCAGCATCTTCCAGGCCTGTTCGCGGTTCTGGTGCTGGGATCGGCCGGCCTGACAGGCCACGACGGTGTTGGTCGGTACGTGGGTCAGGCGGACGGCCGAGTCGGTCTTGTTGATGTGCTGACCGCCGGCGCCGGAGGCCCGATAGGTGTCGGTACGGACATCGGCCGGGTTGATGTCGATCTCGATGGTGTCATCCACGACGGGCGATACCCCGATCGAGGCGAAGCTGGTGTGGCGCTTGGCCGCCGCGTCATAGGGGCTGATGCGCACCAGCCGGTGCACGCCCGATTCCGATTTCAGCCAGCCATAGGCATTGGGCCCCTCGATCAGGAGGGTGGCCGATTTGACTCCTGCCTGCTCGCCGGACTCCTCGGCCTCGATCGTGACTTCATAGCCGTGGGCCTTGGCCCAGCGGCTGTACATGCGCAGCAGCATGCCAGCCCAGTCATTGGACTCGGTGCCACCGGCGCCGGAGTTCACTTCCAGATAGGCGTCATTGCCGTCCGCCTCGCCGGACAGCAGGGCTTCCAGCTCGGCGCGCGCGGCGCGGTCCTTGATGGTCTTCAGGGATGCGACGGCTTCCTGATAGGTGGCCTCGTCGTCTTCCTCATCGGCCATTTCCGAGAGCATGATGCCCTCTTCCAGACCGGTCTCCATCTCGCGCACCGTGCCGATCCGGGCTTCCAGCTGCGAGCGTTCGCGGCTGACGGCCTGGGCCTGGTCGGGGTCATCCCACAGGGTCGGGTCCTCGACCCGGGCGTTCAGCTCATCCAGTTTCCGTAGGGCGACATCCCAGTCAAAGACGCCTCCTGAGCAGAGCCACGCTCTGCTCGATGTCAGCCTTCAAGGCCTCGACATCCGCTCTCATCGCCTACTCCTGCGATCTGATGAAAAGGCGCACCCGACCGTGAGGCCGGATGCGCGACAAGCAGCGTACCTAGAGGGTCAGTAGAGCCCGCTCAAGTCCTCTGCCGGTTCCTTCTTGGGCGGAGGCGGCGTGGTGGCCGGGGGCGCAGTGGCCTCCTGACGCGTCTTTTCTTCCTGCTCGCGCCGGATGATGTCGTTGTAGTTCTGCGGCCCCGTCGGCGTTTCGGGCTCACGCGTGGGCTCGGGGATGCGGCGCTCGGTGCCGGGCCGGAAGGCTTCCTCGATGCCGTTCACCGTGCGGAAGACGGCATGCCGGGGCTTGAGGAAAGGCCGCGCCGGATACTCCTTGAGGGCTTCCTGCATGAAGGCATTGAAGATGGGCACGGGCGTCGCCGCACCGGTCTCGCCCCGTCCCATGGGGCGGTTGTCGTCAAAGCCGATGAAGACGCCCACGACGATGTCGGTCGTGAAGCCGACGAACCAGGCCGAACGGTATTCATTGGTGGTGCCGGTCTTGCCCCCGACCCAGCGGCCAAGGCCACGGGCGCTGGCGCCGGTGCCGCGCTGGATGACGCCTTCCAGCATCGAACTGACCTGATAGGCGGTGATGGGGTCGATGACCTGTTCGCCGCGCGGCTCGAGACGCGGCGACTCCTGACCGCTGAAACCCCGGCTGCACTCACGGCAGGCGCGGCTCTCGGCGTTGAAAACGGTCTCGCCGTTCCGGTCCTGGATCAGTTCGATCAGATAGGGTTCGATCCGGCGTCCACCGTTGACGAAGGCGGCATAGGCGGCGGTGAGGTCATAGGGCGTGGTCTCGCCCGCCCCCAGCGACACCGACAGATTGGGCTGCAGGTCGTCGGCCACACCCATGCTCTCGGCCAGATCGACGATCTTGCGCATACCGACCTGATCGGCCAGCCGGACGGTCATGACGTTGCGCGACAGCTCCAGCCCCCGGCGCAGGGTCTGCGGGCCATAATATTCGCGGCTGTAATTTTCTGGCGTCCAGCGGGTGCCGTTCGGACCACCGGCAAAGCTGATCGGCGCGTCCAGTACGATCGAGGCCGGGGTGAAGTCGCCCTCCAGCGCGGCGGCATAGACGATCGGCTTGAAGGCCGAGCCGGGCTGGCGTCGGGCCTGGGTCGCGCGGTTGAAGCTGGACAGGGCGTAGGAGTAGCCGCCGACCATGGCCAGTACCCGGCCGGTCTGGGGGTCGATGGCAACCAGGGCGCCGTTGACGGCCGGAATTTGTTTCAGCGCGAACTGGTCGCCACGCGGCTCGACAAAGATCAGGTCGCCCCGCTGCAGCCGTTTGTTGGCATTGGCCCAGGCGGCATCTGCCGGGACCAGAGCGCCAACACCGTCACTGACGGCCAGACGGATGCGAACGGTGTTGCCCGATACGCTCTCGACCGCCGCCGCCTGCCAGTTCCGCCGTTCAGGGGGCGTGGTTTTCTTCCGGGCCTCCTCCTGCCAGCCGTCTGCGAAGTCTGTGGTGCCCCAGGGGCCGCGCCAGCCGTGGCGGCGATCATAGGCCTCCAGCCCGGTCATCAGGGCGTTGCGGGCGGCCGTCTGGAGGGTCGGATCAAGGGTGGTGCGCAGGTAATAGCCGCCTGCATTGATGGCCTGGGCACCGTATTCGGCAATGGCCCGGCGGCGAGCTTCTTCCACGAAATAGTCGGCGTCGCGGTACTGGGCCCGCATCGGCGCGTCCTGGGTGATCAGGGGTTTGGCGCGCGCGGCAGCCAGCTCCTGCTGCGTCAGGGCCCGGTTGTCGGCCATCTCGCCGAGAACCCAGTCGCGCCGGGCCTTTGCGGCTTCGGGATAGCGTTTAGGGTGATAGTTGGTCGGTCCCTTGGGCAGGGCCGCGAGGAAGGCGGCTTCTTCAGGCGTCAGCTGCTCCAGCGACTTGCCGAAATAGTTGTAGGCCGCCGAAGCGATGCCATACGACCGATAGCCCAGATAGATCTCGTTCAGGTACAGCTCGATGATCTGTTCCTTGCTGAGAGTCGCCTCAAGCCGGCTGGAAAGGATGGCCTCCTTCAGCTTGCGGTTCACGCTGGTCTCATTGGTCAGCATGATGTTCTTGGCGACCTGCTGGGTGATGGTCGATCCACCCTCAAGCCTGCGCCCGGTCGCCACGTTGAAGATGTTCTTGAACATGGCCCGGCCGAGGCCCGAGACATCGACGCCGCCGTGGCTGAAGAAATTCCGGTCTTCGGCGGCCAGAAACGCCTGGATCACGACGGGCGGGATCTGGTCGTAGGACACATAGATTCGGCGTTCTTCGGAAAACTCGCCGATCAGGGTGCCGTCACCGGCATAAACGCGCGTGGCCGTCGCCGGCCGGTAATCGGCCAGCTCGGTCGCATCAGGCAGGTCATGGAAAAGCCACGCCGCGTAAACGGTGACCACCAGGCCAGCCAGGGCAATCGCGCCCAAAAGGCCGATACCCGCCATCACGAACCAACGTTCGGCTATCTTCACCGCTCACTCCGACAGGACCTGTCCTGAGGGTTTAGCCCGCGTCGCCGCCCCGCGAAAGGGTCTGTAACGTCACGGCGGGGCATTGGCCGGTCAGGGGGTGCCACCGGCCTGTGGCGTCCCGGCATAGCGGGTCGGGCTTTGCAGCGCCTGGAAATAGGCGTCGATGCCCGCCACCACGCCCCGCATGAGGTCGCGACGGCGGCGCTCGTCCAGCAGGATGCGTTCGTCCTCAGGATTGGTGACGAACCCCATCTCCAGCAGCACCGCCGGAACATCGGGGGCCAGCAGGACCGCCAGACCGGCATCACGGTGGCTGCGCCGCAGCATGGGGTGGCCGGTGCGCTCGATCTCGCCCAGCAGCGACCGCGCGAACCAGGCCGAGCGATTCTGGGTCGAACGCTGGGTCATATCCAGCAGGATGCGGTCCACCGACGGGTCCTGGCCGGGCAGATGCAGCTCGCGGTGCCAGTCATCGCGAACGGTAAACTCGCGTACGGCCCGCCCGGCGCCCTGTTCGGACAGGGTATAGACGCTGGCGCCGCGCGTGGCCGGATCGGCCCCGGCGTCGGCGTGCAGGCTGATGAACAGGTCCGCACCCGCCTCGCGGGCGATCTCGACCCGGCGCGGCAGGCCGACATAGACATCGGTCGAACGGGTCATGAGGACGCGATAACGGCCCGTGCGCTCCAGTTCAGCCTTGAGCGCCAGACCGGCGGCAAGGGTTATGGCACTTTCGCGCGACTGCTGGCCTGATGCGCCGGGGTCTCGCCCGCCATGACCGGGGTCGATGACGATCAGGGGCCGCTGATCCCCGCGCCGGCCACGCGCCGGTGTGGCGGCGCCCCGGGGCGGCGGCGTCGCCATGGCGGTCGACGCCTCGCCTGTGGCCTTCAGATCGATGACATAGCGATAGTGCTCGACGCCATCGCCGGGCGACAGCAGGAAGCGACGCTCGACTTCGACCCCCGACGCCAGGGCCAGTTCGATTCGCGAGCGGCTGCCGGCCTGGGCGACGCGATAGGTGCGCACCAGCCCCATCCCCGGCCCGCTCTGGCCACGACCGGCGCGAATATTGTCCAGATCGACGACCAGTTGGCCGCTACCTCCGGCCTCGACGAGGGTGCCGCGCGTCGAGGCGTCCAGATCAATGACCACGCGGGTGCGCTGGGCATCCCCGCCGAAGCGCACCCTCAGGACATCGCCGTCGGCTCCGAGAGCCAGCCCGCGCGTGGCGGTCAGCAGCAAGGTGCAAAGCACGACAAGGGCCAGGGCGGTCATGGCCCATTCCTTCGCCCCCCACCGGGCCAGATCGAATTTCAGTGTCGCGCGCATTCTGTCGTAACCGCAGGTATTCACAGGACCGATTTTCGGTGATGCCACACCTGACACAGGCCTCTGTGGATTCCGTTAAGGCCAAGTCGCTTTCAATTCGCGCACGGGCTGCCTATTGTCTGTGTGCTGCGGTCGCGGCCCGTTTCGTGCGGGCCGTGCGGCCATCAGCCCCGATCCCACCCTTCTGACGCCCGCACGGCCTGACCGACGGACGACAGGGCGGAACCGGCCCCACGGATGAAAGACCCCCGACGAAAGGGATGTCTGGCAGCCACCGGGCCGCGTTTCAGGAACACGCACGACCATGGGCCTTTCGACCCGCTCGAATCTGGAGATCGAACCTGTTCGCACAGCCGACGGCCTGACCGTCTGCGCGGGGTTCATCCGGGTCCATGCCCCTCATTCATTCAGGCGAGCCGCTCGACCGGTCGGGACACGTCCCGACGGGCGGGGACCGGCGCGCCCAGGAAAGATCCTTCATGTCCAAGACAATGCTTATCGACGCGGCCCATGCCGAGGAGACCCGCGTCGCCATCGTAGAGGCGCGCCAGGTTGAGGAATTCGACTTTGAATCCCGCGCCCGTCGCCAACTTCGCGGCAACATCTATCTGGCCAAGGTCACACGGGTAGAGCCCAGCCTTCAGGCCGCCTTCGTCGAATACGGCGGCAATCGCCACGGCTTCCTGGCCTTCAACGAAATCCACCCGGACTATTACCAGATCCCGGTCGCCGATCGCGAGGCGATCATGGCCGAGTTGTCCAATTCGTCATCCGATGACGACTCTGAGCACGACGATCTGGGCCGCGAGAGCGACGACGGTGAGTCGGAAGGCGGGCTGGCCGACGAGGAACGTCTGAAGCGGCGCCTGATGCGGCGCTACAAGATCCAGGACGTTATCCGCCGTCGTCAGATCCTGCTGGTGCAGGTGGTCAAGGACGAGCGCGGCGCCAAGGGCGCGGCCCTGACCACCTGGCTGTCGCTGGCCGGCCGCTACTGCGTGCTGATGCCCAACACCGGCAAGGGCGGCGGCATCTCGCGCAAGATCACCCAGGCCACGGATCGCAAGCGCCTGAAGGCGGCGGCAGCGGCACTGGACGTGCCCAAGGGCATGGGCCTGATCATCCGCACGGCCGGCGCCAAGCGCACCAAGGCCGAGATCAAGCGTGACTATGAATATCTGCTGCGACTGTGGGAGACGATCCGCGAGACCACCCTGGGCTCGAACGCGCCCAGTCTGATCTACGAAGAAGAAAACCTTGTCCGCCGCGCCGTGCGCGACATGTTCGACAAGGATTTCGACGGCATCCAGGTCGAGGGCTATGAGGGCTGGAAGCAGGCCCGCGACTTCATGCGCGTGCTGATGCCCGCCCATGCGAAGAAGGTGCACCTGTATACCGGCTCCAAGCCGCTGTTCGCCGCCCACGGCATCGAGGATCTGCTGACCCAGATCCACCAGCCGACGGTGCCGCTGAAGTCCGGTGGCTATCTGGTGATCAACCAGACCGAGGCGCTGGTCGCCATCGACGTCAACTCGGGCCGCGCGACCAAGGAACGCAACGTCGAGCAGACAGCCTACAAGACCAATCTGGAAGCCGCCGTCGAGGCTGCGCGCCAGTTGCGGCTGCGCGATCTGGCCGGGCTGGTGGTCATCGACTTCATCGACATGGATGAGTCGAAGAACAACCGGTCGGTCGAAAAGACCATGAAGGATGCGCTGGCCAAGGATCGCGCCCGCATCCAGATGGGCCGTATCTCGGACTTTGGCCTGATGGAAATCAGCCGCCAGCGTCGTCGTCTGGGCGTGATCGAGGGGGCCACCGAGGTCTGCCCGCACTGCCAGGGCGCCGGACGGGTTCGCTCGGCGGAGTCGGCGGCGTTGATGATGCTGCGCGGCGTCGATATCGAAGCCGGCAAGAATGGTGCCGGGACCATCGGCCTGAAAGTGCCGCTGGACGCAGCCCTGTACATCCTGAATCACAAGCGCGCCTATCTGGACGCCATGGCGCGGATGCGCGGCGTGGTGGTTATGGTCTCGGTCGACGAGAGCCTGGCACCGGGCGACTATGCCATCGAGCGGCTGACCACGGATCCCGAGTTCGTCGCCCCCGAGGCCGATGCCCTGCCGGTCGATGACATGCCGGTCGACGATCTGGCCTTTGACGAGGACTATGAGGACGAAGACGAGGATGAGGACTTCGACGTCGCGTCCGAGGATGCCGACGAAACCGTTCAGGAAGACCGCGCACCGCGCGACCGGGGCCGTCAGCGCGCCCCGGCTCCGGAGGCCTCGGACGACGACAGCGAGGACGGGGGCCGCCGCCGCCGTCGGGGTCGTCGCGGCGGACGTCGCGTCCGCGAGGACAGCGAACGGGACGGCTTCAACTGGGTGCGCGGTCGCACACCCTCGCTGACCGACCCCTATGTCTGGTTCGATCCGCTGAACCCCCATGCTGATACGGACTCGACCGAGCCCCGGCCTGTGCAGGCTGACAAGGCCGACAGCCATCCTGCCAATGATGACGGCGAGAACGAAGGCGAACGCGAGGGCGGTGGCCGTCGCCGTCGTCGCCGTCGTGGACGCGGACGGGATCGGACCGGTTCCGACGAGGCCAGCCCGCGCGCCGAGGCTCGCGCCGCCAATGAAGGCATGATCGACGAAGAGCCGGTCGATACCGCCGTCACCGCTTCGGCCGAGGCGGAAACGTCGGTGCCTGTGACGGAAACGGCGGACGTCGAGCCCGCTCCGAAACGCCGCCGCGTGCGTCGTAAGGTCGTCACCGAAGCCACGGACGATCAGGTCCCCGTCGAGGTCGAAGCCGAGACGACCCTGCCGCCGACGCCGGTCGAACCGGAGGCCCCTGGTGAACCGGCACCTGTTGCCGAGGAACCTGCGGACGATGTCGTCGTCAGCAAGCCTGCTTCCGCGCGCAAGACGGTCGATGTCGAGGAAATCCTGGCCAGCGACCCGAACCAGATCACGGCCCCTCCGCCCAAGCCCAAGCGCGGGTGGTGGCGCCTTTGACCTGACGCCCCATCATGGGGGATGATCACGGTGACCGGTCATGCCGGGCGGGACGGCCATTGTTTGGCCTTGTCGCCCGGCGACCAATGACGATCCCGGAAAAGGGTGACCGGGCCGGTCGCCGTCGGACAGGAGCGTACCTTGAGCTGGCTTAAGCGATCTGTTTCCCGCATCACCGGTGTAGCTGTCGCCATCGCGGCGCTGCTGGCGCTGCCGGCGCATGCCCAGGCCCAGAGCATCATCCGTGACACGGAGATCGAGGGGATCATCCACAACTGGTCCGCGCCGGTGTTCACGGCCATGGGTCTGGAGCCGGACGAGATGACCATCCTGCTGGTCAATGATCCGTCGCTGAACGCCTTTGCCACGCGCGGCCGGATCATGGGGCTGAACACCGGCCTGATCCTCGAGACCGACAATCCCAACCAACTGCTGGGCGTCATCGCCCATGAGGGCGGCCACATCCGCAACCGCCACACCCTGCGCGACGGGGTGCAGAACGCGGGCATGCAGCCGTTTCTGATGACCATGGCGCTGGGCGCGCTCGCCGCCGTGGCCGGTGCGCCGGACGCCGCCGCCATGCTGGTGGCCTCCAGCCAGTATTTTGGCACCCTGGGTGCGCTTCGGTATATGCAGAGCCAGGAGGGCGAGGCCGATATCACCGCCGCCCGAGCACTGGAGTCAGCTGGTCTTTCCGGTCGGGGCCTGATCGAATTCTTCGAGAATTTCCGCTCGCAGGAAGTCTTCTCCGAAGCCCGCCGCTTTCCCTATTTCCGCAGCCACCCCCTGTCCTCGCGCCGCATCGAGAACCTGCGCGGCCCGGTCGAGTCCTCCCCCTATTACGACGAGGTCGACAGCCCTGAGCGGATGGCGGAGCACGCCCTGATCATCGCCAAGATACACGCCTTCATGGATCATCCGGGCATTACCCTGCGCGAATATCCCGAGAGCGACACCTCCCTGCCCGCCCGTTATGCGCGGACCATCGCCTGGTTCCGCGACGGTCAGACCGACCGGGCGCTGGCTGCCGTGGACGCCCTGATCGAGGAACAGCCCGACAACCCCTTCTTCTGGGAGCTGAAGGGCCAGATCTATTTCGAGGAAGGCCGTCCGGTCGAGGCCATCGAGGCGCACCAGCGCTCGGTCGAGCTCATGCCGGACGCGCCGCTGCTGCGGATCAATCTGGGCCACGCCCTGCTGGAATCGCGCGATGATGACCTGCTGGAACGGGCTGTCACCGAGCTGAAACAGGCCACGGTGCTGGAGCACGACAACCCCATGGCCTGGCGCCTGCTGGGTCAGGCCTATTCCCAGCTGGGGCGTGAGGGCGAGGCGCGGCTGGCCTCGGCCGAATACCATTACGCCATCGGTCAGGTTGATCAGGCGACCCAGTTCGCCCTGCGCGCCCGCGACATGCTGGAGCCCGGCTCGATGGAATGGCGGCGCGCCATGGACATCATCCTCGCCTCCGGAGCGACCATGGATGATCTGCGGGTGCTGGACGAATCGACGGCGAGGCGCCCAACAGGGGTCCTGCCTCCGGAACCCGTGAACTAGAGCCCGCATGACCGACACACCGCCCGCCCCCAAGCGCCGCGCCGCGCGCAAGCCTGCGCCTGAGGCCGTCCAGCCGTCTCCGGCTCCCACGCCGGTTCCGCAACCCGGCTGGCTGGCTCGCTATGGCGTGCAGGCCGCGGTGGCGGTGTCCGTGATCGCGCTCGGTCTGGCGGCCTGGGCCAACTTTGGCGGTGGCTTTGAGACCCGTGTGCGAACCTATCTGGTCGAAAACCCCCAGATCCTCGACGAAATGGTTCAGGCCCGCGACCAGCAGGCCGCCAGCCAGAGGATCGAGCGGCTGAACGCAGGCATCGCCGCCCTGCCCCAGGTGCTGGAGCCCGGGCCGGGCGAGCCGGTGTTCGGTCCGCCCGACGCGGCGGTGACCGTCGTCGAATATTTCGATTACCGCTGCCCGTACTGCAAGACGGCCGCACCCGGTGTGATGGAGCTGATGCGCGCCCATCCCGACGTCCGTTTCGTGTTCCGCGAATGGCCGATCCTGGATGCCGGCACCAGCACCGTCTCACAGCACGCGGCGCGCGCCGCTCTGGTCGCCCACAGCCAGGGCAAGTATCTGGCCGTCCATCAGGCCCTGATGGCCGAGGGCGCGTTGTCGCACGAAGTCATCGACCGCATCCTGTCCGAGAACGGTGTCGACACGGGCCCGGACGGCGCGGCCCTGAACGCCCCGTCGGTCAGCCGCATTCTGGCGGATGTTCAGGCGGGGGCCGGCGCGGTCGGCATGGACGGCACGCCGACCTTCTTCATCAACGGCCGGGCCAGCGCCAGCAATGCCCCCGCGGCCATCGCCCAGGCCATCGCAGCGGCCCGCTAGATCAGCCCACTGAGCGGCGACGAGGCGCTGGCGTAGCGGCGCTTGGGCATGCGCCCGGCCAGATAGGCCTCGCGCCCCGCGATCACCGCATGCTTCATGGCGCGCGCCATGCGGATAGGGTCCTTCGCCTCGGCGATGGCGGTGTTCATCAGCACGGCGTCGCAGCCCAGTTCCATGGCGATGGTGGCATCCGATGCCGTGCCCACCCCGGCATCGACCAGCACCGGCACCTTGGCCTGTTCGACGATCAGCCGCACATTGACCCGGTTCTGGATGCCCAGACCCGAACCGATCGGGGCGGCGGCGGGCATGATGGCGGCGGCGCCGGCCTCTTCCAGATGGCGGGCCATGACCACGTCATCGGTGCAATAGACCATGACGTCAAAGCCGTCCTTGACCAGCAGCTCCAGCGCGCGAAGCGTCTCGGGCATGTCGGGATAGAGGTGCGGCGTATTCGACAGCACCTCCAGCTTGACCAGATTCCAGCCGCCCGCCTCGCGCGCCAGCCGCAGGGTGCGGACCGCATCCTCGCCGGTGAAACAGCCGGCCGTATTGGGCAGATAGGTAAAGCGGTCGGGCTTCACATGATCGACCAGCATCGGCTGGCTGGGATCGGACAGATTCACCCGTCGCAGGGCCACGGTGACGATCTCCGCCCCCGCCGCCTCGGCCGCCGCCGCGTTCTGGGCATAGTCGGCATATTTGCCGGTCCCCACGATCAGCCGCGAAGAAAAGGTGCGACCGGCAACGGTCCAGGTGTCGGAGTGTGGATCAGTCATGGGCGACACCTAGGCCTCCCGCGCACCCGGCAAAAGAGGCGTGAAGCGAAATTCACCCCCCGCCGACGAACTGGACGATTTCGATGCGGTCGCCGTCGGTCAGGGTGGTGGTGGGGTGGAGGGACTTCGGCACGATCTCGAGGTTGCGCTCGATGGCGACCTTGCGCGGGTCGAGGCCCAGTTCCTCGACCAGGGCGGTCAGGGTGGTCGCGGTGACGTTGCGGTCTTCGCCATTGACCTGGATATGCAGCACGGCAGCGTCCTTCCTCGGCAGGCCGCCCGCCTAGCACAGGGGCGCGGCTTCCATCTAGCCGGGGCGGCGCGTCAGGCTGGTGGTGAGATCAGTCATGGCCTGTCTCAGCTCGGCCAGTTCGCCGCGCAGGGCCGCCATGTCGGCGACGTCCTCGGCATGGGCCTTCTGGCGTTCCTCGCTGGCCAGACGCAGGTCCTCTTCCAGCTTGTGCCGCTCGGCTTTGGCCTCTTCCTCGTGCTCGGCCTGCATGGCGTTGACGACGATGCCGATGAACAGGTTCAGCATGGTGAAGGTGGTGCACAGGATGAAGGGCACGAAGAACATCCACGCGTAGGGATGCACCTCCATCACCGGCCGGACGATGCCCATCGACCAGCTCTCCAGCGTCATGATCTGGAACAGGGAATAGGCCGAGGCCGGGATCGAGCCGAACCACTGGGGGAAATCCGCCCCGAACAGCTTGGTCGCCATGACCGAGGCCACATAGAAGATCAGCCCCATCAGCAGCACGATCGAGCCCATGCCCGGCAGGGCGCTGATCAGGGCGCCGACCACCCGCTTCAGCGACGGCACAATGGTGATCATGCGCAGCACGCGCAGGATCCTCAGGGCGCGCAGCACCGAGAACGGGCCGGCCGCCGGCACCAGGGCGATGGCCACGACGCCGAAGTCGAACAGGCTCCACGGGTCCTTGAAAAAGGCCAGCCGGTGCACCGCGATGCGGGCCACCACCTCGACCACGAAGATGGCCAGCACGATCTTGTCCAGCACCAGCAGCACCGGGCCGATGCGGTCCATGACCCACGAGCTGGTCTCCAGCCCCAGGGTGATCGCATTCAGGATGATCAGGGCGAGAATGAATCGCTCGGTCCGGGGCGACGTCACAATCTGTCTGAGGCGGTCCAAGGCAGTCTCCGGCGGAGGGGATTTGCCCGCCCCCTTGCCGCATTCCGAAAGGGGACGCCAGAGGCCCGGACGACGCGCTCTGCCGCGCCGGTTGCCGCAGGGGCAATCTTTCACGCGCGCGGTTTGATAACCGCCCCGCCTCGGCTAAAAGGCAGGTCCGATTCCGGTCGGACCGCCCTTTTCATGAGCGCAATGCCCGAGACCCTCGCCCTCCACGTTCTGAACGGCCCGAACCTCAACCTGCTGGGAGAGCGTGAGCCGGACATCTATGGTCGCGAGACGCTGGCTGACATCCAGTCCCTGTGCGAGGCGGCGGCAGGCGACGTGCCGGTGGTCTTTCGCCAGTCGAACCACGAAGGTCAGCTGGTCGAATGGATTCATGAGGCCCGGAGCAGCGCGCGGGCGCTGGTCATCAACCCGGCGGCCTTCACCCACACCTCGATTGCCCTGCTGGATGCGCTCAAGACCTTGGACATTCCGGTCGTGGAGTGCCATCTGAGCAATCCGGCGGCGCGGGAGGAGTTCCGGCGCCATTCCTATGTCTCGCTGGTGGCAACCGGCGTCATTTCGGGCTTTGGCCCCCATGGTTACGAGCTGGCGGTCAAGGCCGCGCTCCGGCTGGCGCAGGAACGCGCTGACGTCGCGGCTCGTTGAAGAATGAACAAGAAGGTCCCTTCCCCTATGGCTGTGAAGAAATTGCCGAACGACGCCGAGATCGACACCACCCTGGTTCGCCAGCTGGCGGACATCCTGAAGGAAACCGAGCTCTCGGAGATCGAGGTCGAGCGCGGTGAACTGAAGATCCGCGTGGCGCGCGAGCTGACGGTCGCGGCCGGCCCCGTCACCTATGCCGCGGCCCCTGCACCGGCGGCCGCCCCGTCCCCCGCAGCCGCTGCCGCGCCCGCCGCGCCGATGCCCAGCGATCCGGCCACCATCGTCGCCCGCTCGGGCGAAGAGGTGAAGTCGCCGATGGTCGGCACCGTCTATCTGCAGGCCTCGCCCGAGGCTCCGCCGTTTGTGAACATCGGCGACAAGGTGAAGAAGGGCCAGACCCTGCTGATCGTCGAAGCCATGAAGACGATGAACCCGATCCAGGCCCCGCGCGACGGCGTGGTCGCGGATGTGTTGGTGGGCGACGCCCAGCCGGTCGAGTTCGGCGAACCCCTCGTCCTGCTCGAGGCCTGAGCCGGTGTTTAGCAAGGTCCTGATCGCCAACCGGGGTGAGATCGCCCTGCGGATCCACCGTGCCTGCAAGGAGATGGGCATCTCCACCGTGGCCGTGCACTCGGAAGCCGACCGTGGCGCCATGTGGGTGCGGCTGGCCGACGAAAGCGTCTGCATCGGCCCGGCCCCGGCCGCCAAGTCGTATCTGAACATTCCCTCGATCATCGCGGCAGCCGAGATCACCGGTGCCCAGGCGATCCACCCCGGCTATGGATTCCTGTCGGAAAACGCCCGTTTCGCCGAGATCGTCGAGGCCCACGGCATGACCTTCATCGGGCCCAAGGCCGAGCACATCCGCATCATGGGTGACAAGATCACGGCCAAGCAGACGGTGCTGGATGCCGGCATTCCCTGCGTGCCTGGGTCTAAGGGCGAGGTCGAGACCATCGAGGCGGCCATTGCGGCGTCGAAGACCATCGGCTTCCCCCTGATCGTCAAGGCCGCAGCCGGCGGCGGCGGACGTGGCATGAAGGTGGCCCTGACCGCCGACGACCTGGTCGAGGCCGTCCAGACGGCTCAGTCCGAGGCCAAGGCCGCCTTTGGCAATGGCGCGGTCTATATGGAGCGCTACCTGCAGAAGCCGCGTCATATCGAGCTTCAGGTCGTGGCCGACAGCCACGGCAATGTGGTGCATCTGGGCGAGCGGGACTGTTCGTTGCAGCGGCGCCACCAGAAGATCCTCGAAGAGGCCCCCTCGCCCGCCCTGTCGGCGGCTGAACGCGTCGCCATCGGCGAGACCGTCAACAAGGCCATCGCGGCCATCGGTTACCTCGGTGTCGGCACCATCGAATTCCTGTGGGAGGACGGCGAGTTCTTCTTCATCGAGATGAACACCCGCCTGCAGGTCGAGCATCCGGTGACGGAAATGATCACCGGCGTCGATCTGGTGCGCGAACAGATCCGCATTGCCGCCGGAGAGCCACTGTCGTTCACCCAGGACGATGTGAAATTCACCGGCCACGCCATCGAATGTCGCATCAATGCCGAGAATGCCGAGACCTTTACCCCCTCGCCCGGCACCATCACCGACTATCACGCGCCCGGCGGCCTGGGGGTGCGCATGGATAGCGCCATCTATGCCGGCTATACGATCCCGCCCTATTACGACAGCCTGATCGGCAAGCTGATCGTGCACGGTCGCGACCGCGAGGCCTGCCTCGCACGGCTGAAGCGCAGCCTGAACGAGATGGTCGTCGGCGGCATCGACACCACCATTCCCCTGTTCCAGAAGCTGTTGAACGAGCCCGATATCCTGTCCGGAGATTACGACATTCACTGGCTGGAGAACTGGGCCAAGCGACAGAAGGGTCCGGCCAGCTGAGCGAGGCGGTCTCCACGCCCATCGAGCCGGAGGCGCTGACCGCCGACTATCTGCTGCACGCCTATCGCCATGGGTCGTTTCCCATGGCGGACAGTCGGGACGACGACGCCCTGGTCATGATCCGCCCGCACTTTCGCGGGGTGATCCCGCTGGACCGGTTTCACATCCCGACGCGCCTCGCCCGGACGGTACGCAACACGGACCTCATCGTGCGGGTGAACGGCGACTTCCCCGGTGTCATCGCCGGATGCGCCGCGGTCATCCGTGACCGGTGGGACACCTGGATCAACCGCCGCATCGAGCAGGCCTACACCGAGTTGCACGATCGCGGGCATGCCCACAGCGTCGAATGCTGGGCGGGCGATACGCTGGTGGGCGGGCTCTATGGAGTACAGATCGGCGGGGCGTTTTTCGGCGAGAGCATGTTTACCCGCCAGCGCGACGCCTCAAAGGTGGCGCTGGTTCATCTGGTGGCGCGCCTCAACCGGGCGGGCTTCGCCCTGCTGGACGCCCAGTTCGTCAACGATCACCTGAAGCAGTTCAACATCGTCGACGCCCCGCACCGGCTTTACATGCGGGCGCTGCAGCCGGCGTTGGAGCGGGCGCCCGACATGGCGGCATTCAAGGCGGAGATGACGGGCCAGCAGGCCCTGGACTATGCGCGGCAGTCGACCAGCCAGGCGTCATAGACGGGGTGTTCCAGCACGCCGAGGCCCGGCGATGAGGCGAACATCCAGCCCCGGAACAGCTGACGCGGCTCGGCCCCGGTGATCACGCCGCGCGGTTGCAGGCTGATTTCGAGATAGCCAGCCGCTTCCTGATCGCGTTCTCCCTCGGTCGAGACCTCGCAGGCCCGCACCCGGAAGATCAGCTCGCGCTTGAAGGCGACCGGGCGTCCGCCGACCTCGACCTCGAAGCGGATCGATTCCGCCGTGACCTTGTCGACCGCCTGGACCACGGCGACGCGGCGGCGCTGGCGCGGGGGCGGAGGTCCTTCGGGTTCGGTCGGAGCCTGGACAACCTCGACCTCTTCTTCCTCGTCCTCTTCCTCGGCGGGGGGCGCGATCTCGTTCAGAGCCTCGCCTTGCCGGGCCCGATTCAGGGCGGCGGTGCTTTCCTCGGGCGTCGGCGGAACGGGCACGGGTGCGGCCGGGGCCGGCTGGGCATTGGGCGCAGTCTCGGTCGGGCCGAGGCTATTGGTCTGAGCCGGGTCCTGGGCCGGGGCGGGATTGGCCGGCGGGTCCTGGATCGGGCGCGCGTCCTCGGGGCGGTCGTTCAGTGCGGCGGTCACACCGACCCCGCCCACCGCCATGGTGGCGGCCACAACCAGTCCCAGGATGCGGGCCGGGCGCTTCATTCGGGCTTCCAGGCCTCATAGTCGCCGGTGGCGGCGGGGCGCTGGCCCTCGGTCAGGACCGAGCCCGGCGGACGCCAGGCCATGGGCGTCCCGCTCATATTGGGCATATGGTCCTTTTCCCAGCTCTGGCGGTGCAGGGCGTCCTCGGTCGGCGGTTCGTCAAAGGTGTAGTGCAGCCAGCCGTGCCAGTCGGGCGACACCTTGGTCGCCTCGGCATAGCCCTCATAGATCACCCAGCGCCGGTGCCGCCCGTCATAGCTCTGGGTGTCGCGCGATTCGTAATAGCGGTTGCCCAGGGCGTCCGTTCCAACCAGACGACCGCGCTTGGCCACTGTGAACAGCGTGCCGATCGTCGCACCACTCCACCAGGAAAACAGTTTGGCCAGCACGTCTCGGAACCCAGTCATGACAGAAGGCGCGGACCTGTGCGCGCCGGTGGCATCATACGAACCGGCACCGGGCGCGTCCAGCGGTGGATCGTCCCATGCCGAGGCTCTCGTCGCGGCGCGAAACTTGCAAGGCGGGGCGCGACCTATCACCGCCTGGGACGCCCTTGATGACCCGACCATTCCTCGCCACCGCCCTCGGGCTGTCCGCCGTCATTCTGGTGCTGGCCGCCGCCCTGCCCGAACCGGCCCTGGCCCAGAACGCCAGCCAGATCGCGCGGGTCAGGGCGGGCCAGAGCTGCCCGGGCTGCAACCTGTTCCAGGGCGACTTTTCCTACATGGAGGCGCGCGGTCTGAACCTGTCCGGGGCGCGGCTGCGTCAGGCGAACCTCAGCCTGTCCGTGATGAACCGGACGCGCTTCACCAATGCGGACCTGCGCGATGTCGACGCCTATGGGGCCGTGTTTTCCAGCGCCCGATTCGGCGGGGCCAATCTGACCAACGCCAGTTTCGTCGGGACCTTTCTGGAAGGCGCCGACTTCTCCGGAGCCCGACTGGACGGCGTGAATTTCTCCGGCGCACAGATGCAGGGCGCCACCGGACTGACCCAGCGCCAGCTGGACCGGGCCTGCGGAGACGCGGCCACCCGCCTGCCGGGATCGCTTCGCATTCCCGCCTGCTGATGGTCTCCATCCTTACGGCGAATTAAGTAGGGATTTGTGGGCAATGACGGCATGGAGAAGGCGTGAAAAGTCTTGTGATCCCCTTTGCGAAGCCTGAGCCGAGCGGTCGGACCGCCCTGGTCGGACTGGCCCTGTTGACGGCCCTCGTCGCCACGACGGCGCGCGCCGGGGACACCGATGCCCACACGGGCCGTCAGGAGTCGCGCTTCACGCGCCAGATCCAGGACGTGCTGCCGGTCCAGGACGGCACCTTCCAGATTTACCCGCAGGATCCGGACGTCGCCCGCGTGGTCTCGCTGGGCGGCACCTGCCATCGCTGCGAGCTGTCCGGTCGCAACCTGTCCGGCGCCACCTTTACGGCCGCCACCTTCATTGGCGCCACTCTGGTGGAAACGGACCTGCGCGGGTCCGAGCTGGTCGGCTCGAACTTCTCGGGCGCCGACTTCACCCGGGCCGACCTTCGCGGGGCCACGCTGGTCGCCGCCAATTTCACAGGGGCGGTCTTCACCGACGCGCGCCTCGACGGTGTCGAGGGCCTCGGGTCGGTGTTTGTCCGGGCCGACATGTCCGGGGCCAATCTGTCCGGTGCGGCCTTGGGCGGTGCCAATATGAACGGCGCCATTCTGGTGCGGGCCAATCTGAGCGGGGCCGAGCTGTTCGGCGTCACCCTGGCCAATGTGAATGCGCGCGGGGCCGATTTCCGCAATGCCGAGGTCACGGCCTCAAACCTGTCGAACGGCAACTTTGCCGGGGCAAATTTCCGCGGCGCGGAGTTGAACGGGGCGCGACTGACCGGCGGATCGTTCTCGCGGGCCGACTTCACCGGCGCCTCGCTGGACCGGACCGATATTCGCAGCACCGACCTCAGCCTGTCGCGCGGCCTGACCCAGTCCCAGATCAGCGAAGCCTGTGCCGACTCCTCGACCCGCCTGCCGGGCGGCTTGACCGGACGCAGCTGCCGCAACCTGTCGCGGGTCCAGCCCCCGGCCGCGCCCCGGCCGCCGGCCCCGCCCCGCGTGGTGGTCGCGGGGCGCTAGGCCCGGATATCAGACCTTGATCGGCGGTGCCGTCCGGATGTGGACGTCCTTGAGCTGACGCTCGGCGGCCTCGGTCGGCGCGTTCATCAGCAGATCCTCGCCCTGCTGGTTCAGCGGGAAGGCGATGACCTCGCGAATGGCCGTCTGGTTAGCCAGCAGCATGACGATCCGGTCGATGCCGGGGGCCAGACCGCCGTGCGGCGGCGCGCCATAGCGGAAGGCGTTCAGCATGCCGCCGAACTGGTCCTCGACCACCGAGGCGTCATAGCCGGCGATCTCGAAGGCCTTCAGCATGATCTCGGCCTTGTGGTTCCGGATGGCGCCCGAGCACAGCTCATAGCCGTTGCAGACGATGTCGTACTGATAGGCACGGATGGTCAGGGGATCCTGGGTCTCCAGCGCCTCCAGCCCGCCCTGCGGCATGGAGAAGGGGTTGTGGCTGAAGTCGACCTTCTTCTCTTCCTCGGACCATTCGAACATCGGGAAGTCGACGATCCAGCAGAATTTGAACTGGGCCTCGTCGATCAGCTTCAGCTCGGTGGCCACGCGGGTGCGGGCCAGACCGGCGAATTTGGCGAAGACCGACGGCAGGCCGGCGGCGAAGAAGGCGGCGTCGCCTTTGCCCAGACCCAGCGCGGTCATCAGGGCGTCGGTCGGCTCCTGACCCAGATTCTTGGCGATCGGCCCGCCCCAGGCCTGCTGGTCGTCGGACCAGAAGATGTAGCCGAGGCCGGGCTGGCCCTCGCCCTGGGCCCAGCTGTTCATGCGGTCGCAGAAGGCGCGCGAGCCGCCGGTCGGGGCCGGGATGGCCCAGACGGCGTTCTTCTGGTCGGCACCGAGGATCTTGTTGAACAGGCCAAAGCCGCCGTCGCGGAAGTGGTCCGACACGTCCTGCATCTTGATCGGGTTGCGGGTGTCCGGCTTGTCGGTACCGTACCACTTCATCGACTGTTCGTAGGTCAGGCGCTCGAAGCCCTTGTGCTCCAGCGTCTGGCCAAAGTCGTTGGTGAAGGTCTGGGGCTGGTCGATCGGAGACACCGGCTTGCCGTCGGCGAACTCCTCGAACACGCCATGCATGACCGGTTCGATGGCCGCAAAAACATCCTCTTGCGTGACGAAGCTCATCTCGACGTCCAGCTGGTAGAATTCCAGCGAGCGGTCGGCACGCAGGTCTTCATCGCGGAAACACGGCGCGATCTGGAAATAACGGTCGAAGCCCGAAACCATCAGCAGCTGTTTGAACTGCTGCGGGGCCTGCGGCAGGGCGTAGAATTTGCCGGGATGCAGGCGCGACGGCACGAGGAAGTCGCGCGCACCTTCGGGGCTGGAGGCCGTCAGGATCGGGGTCTGGTACTCAAGGAAGCCCTGATCGACCATCCGGCGGCGGATCGAGCTGATCACCTTCGAGCGCAGGACGATATTCTTGTGCAGGGTCTCGCGGCGCAGATCGAGGTAGCGGTGCTTCAGGCGCAGCTCCTCCGGATATTCCGGCTCGCCAAACACCGGCAGGGGCAGTTCGGCGGCTTCCGACAGGACCTCGACGGCCTTGACCTGGATCTCGATCTCGCCGGTCGGCAGGTTGGCATTCTTCGTTTCGGCCGAGCGGGCCACGACCTCGCCGTCCACGCGGATGACGCTTTCGGCCCGCAGGCGCTCGACCGCCTCAAAGCCCGGCGTCTCGGGGTGCAGCACCAGCTGGGTCAGGCCGTAGTGGTCCCGCAGGTCGATGAACAGCAGGCCGCCGTGGTCGCGCTTGCGGTGGACCCAGCCCGACAGACGGACCGTCTTGCCCGCATCGTCGCCGCGCAGGGCGCCGCAGGTGTGGGTACGATAAAGATGCGTCTCGGCCATGGGTCTGGATCGGTCGTCAAAGGGGGAGAATTCGGGAGGGCGGAAGGGCGCATTATCGCCGCTGAAAGTCAAGCGTGCGGGTGATCCGGTCTGCGCCACACCGCCTGTCGGAAGGGGCTTTTCGCGGGCGTTACAATGTAGCATAGGGAAGGCGTGACGCGCGAACCGACCGATGAGATCAGCCTGACGCGGGCGCTGGCCATTCTGGCCGCGACCTTCGCCATCGTGTTCGCCAGCCTGCTGCCCTCCGCCGTCGCCGCTTCGACCGCCACCGACACCCCGGTGCAGCTGTGCTCGGGCCAGATTGTCCGCGTCGCCTTCGATGCCGACGGTCACCCGGTGCCGGTGGATGACGACGACCGCGCCAGCCTCACCTGCGCCATGGCCCTGCTGTCGGGCCTGCAGGCGGTCGATGTGCCCCCTGCCATCCTCACGACGCCGCCGGTCGAGCCCCGCGCCACCGCTCCCGCGCCCCTGCCGGAGACCGCCCGGCCGGCCTTCCGCCATTCGCCCAAGCCGCCCGCGACCGCCCCACCTCACGCCTGAAGACGTCTCACCTGCCCGCGCAGGCCAAATCCGGCTGTGCGCCCCCGTGACTCTTTTCAGGATATTTCCGCGTGAAAACCCGACTGCTTGCCGCCACGTCCGTGGTGGCCCTGGCCTGCGTGGCCACCCCTGCCCTCGCCCAGGACCCGACCGAGACCACGGTCGATTCCATCATCGTCACCGGCACCCGCAATTCGGACGATCCCCCTGTGGTCGCCGAAGCCCGCACCCGCCTGTCGCGTACCCCGGGCGCCGTGTCGGTCGTCGCGGCCGAGACCTTTGAGGACCGCTTCGCCCAAGGCTTCTACGACACCCTGCGCAATGTGCCCGGCGTGCTGGCCCAGAAGCGCTATGGCGAGGAGGCCCGCCTGTCGATCCGGGGCTCGGGCATCGCCCAGGGCTTCCACCAGCGCGGCGTCCTGTTCGCCCAGGACGGCGTGCCCTTTGCCGACGCTGACGGCTTTTCCGACTTTCAGGCCATCGACGTCCTGAGCGCCCGCTACATCGAGGTCTACAAGGGTGCCAACACCCTGCGCTTCGGCGGGGCCCAGCTGGGCGGGGCGGTCAATATTGTGTCTGTGACCGGGCGCACCGCCACCTTTGACAACCAGCTGCGCGTCGAAGGCGGCTCATTCGACAGCTATCGCGCCCAGTTTGCCATGGCCCGCCAGTGGGGCGACTGGGACCTCTATGCCGCCATCTCGGGCATGGAGTCCGACGGATACCGCGATCACGCCGAACAGTCGCAGGGACGGCTGACCCTCAACCTCGGCCGGTCGTTCGGCGAGGACCGGGAGGTGCGGCTGGTCTTTCAGGCCGGTGACATCCAGCAGGACCTGCCGGGCGCCCTGACCCTGACGCAGGCGCTGAACACCCCCGAAATGGCCAGTGCGAGCGCCATCGCCGGCGATCAGGCCCGCGACCTGACCGTCAAGCGGCTGACGCTGCAGACCCGCTGGCGCCTCGACGACTCGACCGTGTTCGAGGGCGCCGTCTGGGGCTGGCGGAAGGATCTGTGGCACCCGATCTTTCAGGTGGTCAACACGGACTCGCAAACGACAGGCCTGTTCGGGCGGTTCGACTGGACCGGTCAGATCGGCGGCATGCGCGCCGACCTGTTCTATGGCCTCAGCTATCGCGATGGCGAGGTGGACGGCCAGCGCTATGTCAACGTCGGCGGCATGGCCGGGGCCCTGACCGCCGACAATCTGCAGAAGGCCACGGGGCTGGATGTATTTGCCGAGGGCCGGCTGTTCGTCACCGACCGCCTCGCCCTCGTGGCCGGGGGATCGTACGGCCGGGCCACGCGCGACTATGTCGACCGGCGCAACGCCGCCAATAACGACGGCATCACTTGGGACTGGTTCTCGCCGCGCCTCGGCCTGTTGTGGGAGAGCGAGGACGGCGTGCAGGTCTATGCCAACGTCACCCGCTCGGTCGAACCGCCGACCTACGGCGCCCTGGTGCAGGCGCCGCTGGCCGGCTTCTCGCCCGTCGACATCCAGGATGCCTGGACCGCCGAGATCGGCACCCGTGGCCGCCGGGGCGCCCTGGCCTGGGACGTCACCCTCTATCGCAGTCAGATCGACGGCGAGATCCTGAACTACATCACCGGCCCGGACATCCCGGCGGCGACCTTCAACGGAGATCGCACCCTCCACCAGGGCCTCGAGGCCGGGCTGGAATGGACCTTGCCGGTCGCCCCGGGGGGCGGTACCGCCGTGCTGCGCCAGATCTATAATTACAACGACTTCTACTTCGACCATGATGTGCTGTGGGAGGGCAACCGCCTGCCGGTCGTCCCCGAGCACCAGTACCGGGCCGAGCTGACCTGGCGGCATCCGTCGGGCCTGTTCGTCACCCCCACGGTCGAGTGGCGCATCAGCGACGTCTGGGTCGACTATGCCAACACGCTCGAGGCGCCGGGCTTTTCCATCTGGGGCCTGAACGGCGGCTGGGATTTCGACAACGGCACCACCCTGTTCGTCGACGCCCGCAATCTGACGGACGAACGCTATGTCAGCGAGATCAGCGCCGTCACCGACGCGCGCACGGCCTCGACCGCCGTCTTCATGCCCGGCGAGGGCCGCTCGCTGTTCATTGGCCTGAGGATCAGCCTGTGATGAATCATGTGAGCCCCCTTTCCGACGCCTTCCGCGCTGTCTGGCGCTGGCATTTCTATGCCGGGCTGTTCGTCCTGCCGTTCCTGATGCTGATGGCCCTGACCGGCGGCCTCTATCTCTACAAGGCCGAGATCGAGGGCGTCGCATACCGCTCGCTGGCCACCGTCGAGGTCCGCGAGGCCCGCACCTCGCCCGATCAATGGCGACAGGCCGCTGAACAGGCGGTCGGCGGCACGGCTGCGGCCGTCGTGGTCCCGGACCGCCCGGACCGCGCCGTACAGGTTCGCGTCCGCACGGAACAGGGCGAGCGCACCGCCTTTGTCGATCCGTACACCGGCCAGGTGACCGGCACGGTCGGGGGACAGGGGGTGATGGAGGTCGTCAAAAAGCTGCACAGCCTCGAACTGCTCGGAAAGCCCTTCAACATCCTGGTCGAGATTGTGGCGGGCTGGGCCATCATCCTCGTCGCCACCGGCCTGTTCCTGTGGTGGCCGCGCAAGGGCCGCGACGTGGCCGTCGCCCTGCCCCGCCCCGGCGATCCCGCCCGGCGGCCCTTCTGGCGGAATACCCATGCGGTGACCGGTCTCTATGCCGGGGGGATCATCCTGTTCCTCTCCCTGACCGGCATGCCCTGGTCGGCGGTCTGGGGCGACAAATTCCTCAATGTGATGCGCGAGAGCGGTCTGGGGCGGCCCCCCGCTCCGGCCGCCGCCAGCGCCTGGAGCCACGGCAAGGGTCACAACGCCCCATCCGGCACCGGCTGGACAATGGAGCACGCGGTCCTGCACGCGCCCTCCGAAGGTCCCGGCATCCTGTCGCGGGTGATCGCCACCGCCGAGGCCGAGGGCGTGGGCCAGCCCTATACGGTGTCGATCCCGGAGGACCCGTCGCTGGCCTTCTCCATCGCGCGCCTGACCCGACAGGCCGAGGACGCCCGCAGCCTCTACGTCGACGGCATGACCGGGCAGGTGGTGGGTGACCTGCGCTGGGAACAGTTCGGCGGCGGCGCCAAGGCGTTTGAGTGGGGCATCGCCGTTCACCAGGGCATGCAGTACGGCGAGATCAACCGGCTGCTGATGCTGTTCGGCTGTATCGGCATCTGGGTGCTGGGGATCAGCGGCGGGCTGATGGCGTGGAAGCGGCGGCCGAGAGGTGCTGGCCTGACCGCTCCGCCCCGGCCGACCGACCCCCGGGCCCGCGCGGCCGTGCTGGGGATTGTCGTGCCGCTGGGGGTGATCTTCCCGCTCACCGGCCTGTCGCTGCTGGCGGCACTCGGCCTTGAGGCGGCCTGGCGAGGACTCAGGCCCCGGCGCTGAGCCGGTTCATCCACAGGCGGGCGCGCTTGTCCCCCCTGACCACAGGGGGCCTTGATGGCTTTGGGCCGGGTTCTGATATGTCAGCGGCATGACAGCTTCCCCGGACAGGCCCGGCCAGATGCGACTGCCCCTCCGGCGCGGCCTGAGCGGGCACGAGGAGGCGTTTGTGCTCTCGGCGTCGAATGCGGCGGCGCATGAGGCGCTTCAGGGCTGGCCCACGACGCTGGGCGGGGCTGCAGCCCTCCATGGCCCCCCAGGCTCGGGCAAGAGCCATCTGGCGCGCCTGTGGGCCGAGCGTGTCGGCGCCCTGCCCTTTCACGGCATGGAGGTGGCACTGGCGGACCCGCTGGAGCTGGAGGGTCGCCCCCTGCTGCTGGATGCCGCCCAAACCGTCGATGACGAGACCCTGTTCCACCTGCTGAACCTGGCCCAGGCGCCGGGAGGATCTCTGCTGCTGGTCTCCCGCGACCCGCCCGGATCGTGGCCGGTGGAGCTGCCCGATCTGAAGTCGCGCCTGAATGGCCTTTTGGTTCTTGGCATCCAGCCGCCGGACGATGCCGTGCTCGCGGCCATGTTCCGGGCCCGCTTTGCCGAACGCAGCCTGCAACCGGCCGACGATGTGATCGACTATCTGATCCGGCGTGTCGACCGGTCGGCCGACAGCGTCGAGCGGATCGTCGACCTGCTGGATCAGGCCCACGCCCCGGTCACCCGGGCTCTGGCGCGCAAGGTTCTGGACGAAAGCGGCGACCTGTTCGCCCCGGAGTGAGATCGAAGGTTGCGGCTGTCATTCGCACGGGCCAGAACCACATCATGACGGAAACGCCTTCCCCCGAACTGTCCTCCATCACCGATCAGGCCGTCGGCGAGGTCGTGCCCTCGTCGCGCGCGCCCCAGCTCAAACTGTCCGAATCGCTGATGGCCTCGCCCGAGCGGTTCATCAATCGCGAACTGTCGTGGCTGGCCTTCAACGGCCGGGTCATGGAAGAGGCGTCGAACCCGGCCCATCCGCTGCTGGAACGCCTGCGCTTTCTGTCGATCTCGGCCAATAATCTAGATGAGTTCTTCATGACCCGCGTCGCCGGGCTGAAGGGTCAGGTGCGCGAGCGGGTGCGGGTGCTGTCGGCCGACGGCCTGACGCCCGCCCAGGCGCTGGAGCGGGTCAATGAAGCCGCCGGCGAGCTGATGGCCCACCAGCAGAAGCGCTGGCGCAAGCTGAAGGTCGAATTGGCACAAGCGGGCATCGAGGTGATCGACGCCAGCCGCGCCACGAAGACCGAGCGCGAGCGGCTGGAGCCCGAATTCCTGAACCAGCTCTTCGCCATCCTGACGCCGATGGCCATCGATCCGGCCCACCCCTTTCCCTTCCTGCCGAACCTCGGCTTTTCGCTGGCGCTGAAGCTGAGGCGGCGGAGAGACAACCGGATTCTGTATGCGCTGGTCCCGGTCCCGACCCAGGTCAAACGCTTCTGGCCGCTGGCTACCGACGGCCGTTCGACCAAGGGCCGCACCCGCTATGTGACGCTGGAGAGCCTGCTGATGCTCTTCATCGACCACCTGTTCCCCGGCTGCGACGTGCTGGAGCGCGGCACCTTCCGCCTGATCCGCGATTCCGACATCGAGATTGAGGAAGAGGCCGAAGATCTGGTCATGGAGTTCGAGGAGGCGCTGAAGCAGCGGCGCATGGGCTCGGTGGTGCGGATCAAGATCGAGGCGTCCATGCCGGACGATCTGCGCGACTTCATCACCCGCGAACTGCACGCCCAGCCGCAGGACGTGGTGATGGTCGACGGCATGCTGGGCCTGGCCCAGGTCTCCGACCTGATCCCGGGCGGGCATCCCGACCTTAAATTCCCCGGCTATGAGCCACGCTATCCCGAGCGGGTGCGCGACCACGGGGGCGATGTCTTTGCGGCGATCCGCGAGAAGGACATGCTGATCCACCACCCGTTCGAGAGCTTCGATGTGGTGGTGCAGTTCCTGCGTCAGGCGGCACGCGACCCCAACGTCATCGCCATCAAACAGACGCTCTACCGCACCTCGCGCGACAGTCCCGTCGTCGCGGCCCTGATCGAGGCCGCCGAGAACGGCAAGAACGTCACCGCCGTTGTCGAGATCAAGGCGCGCTTTGACGAAGAGGCCAACCTGCGCTGGGCCCGGGCCATGGAGCGGGCCGGCGTGCACGTCGTGTTCGGCTTCGTCGAGTACAAGACCCACTCGAAGCTCAGTGTGGTAGTTCGCCGCGAGGGCGACACCCTGCGCTCCTACTGCCACGTGGGCACCGGCAACTATCACCCGGTGACGGCGCGCATCTATACCGACCTGTCGCTGTTCTCCTGCCAGCCGGCCCTGACGCGCGATGCCAACCGGGTGTTCAACTACATCACCGGATACGCCCAGCCCGACGACATGGAAGAGATGGTCGTCTCTCCGCTCAATATGAAGTCGACCCTGATCGCCCTGATCGAAAAGGAGATATCGGCGGCGGCACGCGGCAAGCCCGCAGCTATCTGGGCCAAGATGAACTCGCTGGTCGATCCCGACATCATCGACGCCCTGTACCGGGCCAGCCAGTCGGGCGTGCGCATCGATCTGGTGATCCGGGGCATCTGCTGCCTGCGACCGGGCGTGAAGGGCCTGTCCCAGAACATCCGCGTCAAATCGATCGTCGGCCGGTTCCTCGAGCACAGCCGCATCGTCGCCTTCGCCAACGGGCGCGACCTGCCTAATGACCGGGCCAAGGTCTATATCTCCTCGGCCGACTGGATGAATCGCAATCTGGACCGCCGGGTCGAGGTCATGGCCCCGGTGCTGAACGCCACCGTCCACGATCAGGTTCTGGACCAGATCATGGTCGCCAACCTCAAGGATGATGCCCAGAGCTGGGAGCTGGATTCGGAGGGCAACTACCGCCGGCTCAAGCCCGCCGATCCTGAGCGGCCCTTCTCGGCGCACCGCTATTTCATGACCAATCCCAGCCTGTCGGGACGCGGCAGCAAGGTGAAGACCCTGCCGGCCACGCTGCGCTACGATCGTCCGGATGCCTGAGCCCTTACCGGCCACGGCCATGGCGTCCGCCGATGCGGCGGTGATCGACATCGGCTCCAACTCGGTCCGTCTGGTGCTGTACCGGCTGGAAGGCCGCGCCATCTGGACCGTGTTCAACGAAAAGGTGCTGGCGGGTCTGGGCCGCGACCTCCCGCAGACCGGTCGCCTTTCGGAAGAGGGCGTGGCCATGGCCCTGCCGGCGCTTCGGCGGTTCGCCGCCGTGATCGAGGGGGTGCGCCCCCAGCATGTTTTCATTGCCGCCACCGCCGCCGTGCGTGAGGCCGAGGATGGCGTCACCTTCTGTGAGCGGGTGGCGGCCGAGACCGGCTTTCACGTTCGCGTCCTGTCGGGCGAGGATGAGGCCCGCTATGCCGCCCGGGGCGTTCTGGCCGGCCATCCGACCGCCGAGGGCGTCGCCGCCGACATGGGCGGCGCCAGTCTGGAGTTGATCCGGCTCGGCAAGGGCGAGGTCGGCCAGGGCATCACCCTGCCGCTCGGCCCTTTCTCGCTCGCGGACGACAGCGAGTTCGACGCCAAAAAGCTGCGCGCCAGGATCGACAAGCGCCTGAAGGGCAAGACCGCGGACTTCGAGACCCCGACCCTGCACGCGGTCGGCGGCGCCTGGCGCAGCATCGCCCAGCTGCACATGGCCATGTCCGACTATCCGCTGCAGATCGTCCATCAATACACCATGACCGCCGACGATGCCCGCGACGTGGCGCGGTTCGTGTCGCGCCAGTCGCGGACCTCGCTGGACCGGACGCCGGGGGTGTCGCGCCGGCGGGCCGAGACCCTGCCCTATGCCGCCCTGGTGCTCGAGGCCCTGATCGAGAAGCTGGCACTCAAGACCGTCGAGTTTTCGGCCTGGGGTCTGCGCGAAGGCTTGCTGCAGGAAGCGCTCTCCGCCGAACATCTGGCCAGCGACCCGCTGATCGCCGGCTGCACCACATGGGGCGCGCGTCAGGGGATCTCGCCCCTGCTGCCGGGCGCCGTTCAGGCGTGGATCGACCCGGTCCTGCCGGCGCTGCCCGAGACCTTTGGGCGCGAGCGCGACCGCACACTAACCACTGCCGCCTGTCACCTGTGCGACCTCGGCGCCCGGCTGCATCCGGATCACCGGGTCGAACTGGTGTTCGAGCAGGTGCTGCGCGCACCGGTCCCGGGCCAGACCCACGCCGAGCGGGCCTTCCTCGCCTGCGCGCTGAATGCCCGCTATGGCGGACCCTCCGCTACGCCCCAGCCCGACGTCATCAACCGCCTGCTGGATGAGGAGGGCCGCCGCCACGCCAGGGCCCTGGGCCAGGCGATCCGGCTGGCCTGTGACCTGTCCGGCCGCGCGCCCCAGCTGCTGGCCGGTGCGCGCCTCGCGATCGATGACGGCACCCTGACGCTGACGCCTGCAGATGGCTACGCCGACATGCTGCTGGGCGAACAGACGCGCAGGCGTCTGAAATCCCTGGCCGATACGCTCGACCTTGTCTGCGGCGACTGAGCCGGGCACGGTCCGGACCGGAACAGGGAGGGACACCCATGGCAGTCACCGGCATCGGCGGCTTCTTCTTCAGATCAGATAACCCCGAGGGTCTGGCCGAATGGTATCTGACGCATCTGGGCGTCGGCGCCCCACCGGGCGTCTTCATCTGGGACCAGCAGGCGGGACCCACGGTCTTTGCGCCGTTCAAGGCCGACAGCGACTATTTCGCCGCCGACAAACGCGGGATGCTGAACCTGCGCGTCGATGATCTGGACGGCCTGATCGCCTCGCTGAAGGCCGCGGGCATCGACGTCCTGACCAAGGCCGAGTGGGACTCACCAGAGGTCGGTCGCTTTGCCCGCATCCACGATCCCGAGGGCAATCCCATCGAGCTGTGGGAGCCCGCAGCGGCGCCCCCCGCCTAGCTGTCGTTTCCAAGAAG
>NZ_DDOD01000024.1:0-24754 GCF_002341485.1 Brevundimonas sp. UBA2503
GACGGGCATTCTTGTGTACGTTAATCCGGGGAACTCTTCGGTTGAGGTTGGTGCTTCGCAACCCCAGCTTCTCAGCCCACCCCCGGGTGAACAACCTTCATAGCTTCGACACCTAGTCGGCCCGCATCCCCCGTCGGGCCAGGATCATGGCGCCGACGACGCAGGGGGCGAACAGCAGACCCTCCAGAGCCCCGGTCACGCTCTGGGCGATCGGTCCAAAGCCGGTCTCGCCGAACCAGCTGCCAATCATGCCCAGTTGTAACTGCGACTCCGGAAAGGTTCGGGCCAGCAGGTCCAGACTGCCGCCCATCAGCCGGCCGCCGAACAGGGGAATGGCCATGCCGGCCAGCGCCGCCGCGATCCCTGCCGTGATCATGCAGCGTCGCAGGGGCAGGGGGTCGCGACCACGTGCCCCCAGCCACAGGCCCAGACCGATTGCTCCGCCCAGAATAAAGCCCTCAAGCCCGCCGGTGATGTCACCCGGGGATCGTCCGACCAGCAGGTTGAAGGCGTCCAGCCCCAGCAGCTTGACCGCGCCGCCAACCGTCATGCCGCCCAGCGCCCCGCCAAAGATGATCCACGAGCCGGGCTGTCGCCGCCCCAGACCGGTGGCCGCCATGCCGATGCCGACCGCTGCCCCGCCCATCAGAGCCACCAGGGTGGTCAGCCAGACCAGCACCAGCAGGATCGATCCCGACCCCATGCCGGGCGCCAGAGGGTGTGAGACCGCAATCAGCCCATAGATCAGTCCGCCGATCACTCCGGCCAGACCCCCGCCCAGTACGCCGGCACCGCCCAGCAGCAGGGTCCGCTTCAGGTCATAGGGGCCGTCCGGCGTGACCGGCGCTGAGACGACAACCGGCGATTCGGGTTCAACGCTGTCCGCCTCGACCGGCGCCACAGCGGCGATAAAGCGATAGCCGTGCTTGGGCACCGTTTCGATGAAGCGGGGCCGCCCTGCGGTGTCGCCCAGCTGTTTTCTGAGTGTGCGGATGCACTGGGTCAGGGCCTCATCGGTGACCGGGATGCCGCGCCAGACCTCGTCGAGAAACTGGTCCTTGGACACCAGCTGGCCCGGTCGCCGCACCATCAGGATCAGGGCATCGAGATAGCGGCCGTTGACCTCGACGGCTTCTCCGTCCCGCGTCAGACGCCGGTTCGCGGGATCCAGGGTGAAGGCACCGAAGCGAAGGCCGTCTGGCGTCAATTTCAGAAATTCCTCAGCCATCGCTCATGCCGCTCAGGCGCGGCGGCCTCACAGTGCGAGGGTCCACCAAGGTGGGCGCAAAGGCAATGCGAGGAATGACATCATGGTCGATCTGATCCTGCCGGGGCAGGGCGCCGGTCTGGTCCGTCTGCTGGGGCAACGTCGCGGGCGTGCGACCCGGCTGCGCCTCAGCGGCGGCCGGGACGTACTGGCCTTCAACTGCGCCTGGGGCATGGACTATGCCGCCGAGTGGGAACATCTGACCCTCAACCTGTCGCCCCGGGTGCCGGCCGCGCCCGTGTCCGCCCTGTCCTCGGCCGAGGTGATCACGGCCGAGGACCCGGACACGGGGGCTCTTCTGTATCGCGGCCTCAGCTGATGAGGGCGGCGATACCGGTCAGGGTTTCGCGCAGACCGGCCCGACGTTTGGCGGCCTGATCGCTACCCGACGGGTCGATTTCGCCTGCCAGCGCCAGCAGATCACGGGCCAGGGACGGATCCTTGCCATTGCCTTCTACGAGCGGCTCGGCGCGATCCAGAGCCGCCGACACCCGTCCGGCCAGTCCGGCATCCAGACCGCCGTCGCGGGCGAACTGGTCCAGATAGGCGCGACCCACGACCGGGTGGGCGGGCCAGGTCACGGGGTACTGCTGTTGCGGGTTCACCGTGCCGCCTTCGTCCGCCATGGCCGCCGCGGTGATCTCGTTTTCGGTCAGAGTCTCGCTGGGGGTCAGGGTGAAGACATCGAGGCCGCGGCCGATTTCTGAGCCATAGATCCGGCCGTTGTACCAGTAGACCGACCAGTAGCCGCCCGATCCCTGACGCTCGGCATTCACCGGACCGCGGTCGAAATAGGCGATCTCGAACGCCTCCGACGAATTGGTGAAGTCACTGATCGACAGACCACCCTGGTACCAGGCCTGAACGAACAGGTCGCGTCCGGGCACCGGGATCAGCGAGCCGTTGTGGGCGACGCAGTTCTCCAGCTCGGTCTGGGCGGCCGGCAGCTTGTAATAGCCCTGGAACACCAGCTCGCCGTCGACGATGTCATAGATGGCATTGGCGCCCCAGGTCATGGGGTCCTGAACGCGGCAGCGCGGACGTCCGCCCCCGCCCCATTCGTCGGTGAACAGCACCTTGGTGGCGTCGTTGTTGAAGGTGGCCGAGTGCCAGTAGGCAAAGCCTTCATCGACCACGGCATCGATCCGTTTCGGCGCGCGCGGATCGGAGACGTCGAACAGGATACCGTTCCCGGCACAGGCTCCGGCGGCAATGTTGCGCGTCGGGAAGATGGTGATGTCGTGGCAGTGGTCGGTCTGGCGCGTGGTCTGGGTGCCCTGACCATGGTCGCCGCCGCGCCACAGGCCGGCGATCTCGCCCGTTTCCTCATCCGTAAAGACAGCGGGGCTGTCGATGATGCGAGACTGCGACGGATCGGCCAGCGGGATTTCGATGACATCGACCCGGAACAGGGCGGTGCGCTCATCGCCCGGCGTGCCGACGACGCAGCCGGCCAGCTCACGCTCGTCGCGGACGCTGGCGGTTCCCGAGTTGTAGACGATCAGACGACGCTCATCGACCGCCACGACGGTGTGGGTATGCGAGCCACGGCAGGTCTGGACCTGACCCACCTGAACCGGGCGCACCGGATCGGTGATGTCGAAGATCCGCAGACCGCGGAAGCGATCCGGGCTGGCGCCCGGCCCGACGCCCTCGCGACCGCAGTCGACACGGCCGTTGGTCGACTCGACCGACATCAGCATCAGATTGCCATAGATCGACACATCGCCCTGTCCGCCGGGGCAGACGATCGAGCTGATCAGCTGCGGCTCTGGCGCGTCGGTCAGGCGATACAGATTGATCCCGTGGTAGTTGCCGACCGCCAGCAGATCGCCCTGGAAGGCCATGTCGGTGTTCGAGAAGCTGAGGAAGGGCGAGCGACGGCCGGTCTCATCGCCGACCCGCGGCGGCAGGCCCGCGGGGTTCGTGGGATCGAAAAAGCCGGTCGGTTTGGGCAGGCTGGCAATCAGCTGCATATTGCTGGACGCCTGCTCGGCATCCCGGAACCCGGCCCGCAGGTTCGTACGGGGATCGGGCGAGGCTGCGCGGATCAGGCCCGTCATCCGGGCAATCTCGGTCTGCTGCTCATTGGCAATGTCGTTGACGAAGCGGAACAGGATGGGGTCGTAGGCCGAGCCCGAGCGCGACAGCAGCGACGACACCATGGTCAGGGCACCTTCGTGGTGCGGGATCATCAGCTCGAGGAACAGGCGGTCGAACTCGGGGCCGCTGGCTGCGGCCAGCCGGGCCATCTGCTCGGGTGAGGCCATGCCCGGCATGTCCGCATGGCTGCCGTGGGCGGAGTGGTCCATGCCGCCGTGCGCCGAATGGTCCATGGCGCCCGTCGGCTGCGGCGTCGGGGCCATCTCGCCCCGCTCGGTCAGCCAGCCGCTCATGAAGGCGATCTCGTCTGCCTGGGAGGCCAGGATACGAGACGCAAGATCAAGGATGGCCGGGGTGTTGGTGCGGTCGGCCGCCAGAACCGACATCTCAACGGCCTGGCCGTGGTGCAGGATCATGCCCTGCATGAAGGCAACGTCGTCGGCGGAATAGCGGTTGTCGGCGATCCGGGCAGCCTCGCGGCCTTCCAGCGTGCGGCTGTCCTGTCCGGGCGCGCCCGGCTGGATCAGGGGCGCATCCTGGGCAAAGGCGCTGCTGGCGAACAGGAGGGCACCGAGAGCTGCGGAGCCCCCGAGCAGCTTGCGGATCGACGGACCGGATTTCTTCAACGACTGTACTCCCCAATATGGTGGTGCCGTATGGCTAGCACGGGCGTTTCCGGGGCCAAAGCCCGGGCGGGGGTGCAGCAAATGAAAAGGGCGCGACCTGCGCCGCGCCCTCTGCATGGATTTCCGATGACAGACGCTGTCGCGCCCGATCAGCCCCGCTGTTCGATCGGGGTGTAATCGCGGGCCGTGGGGCCCGTGTACAGCTGGCGCGGACGGCCGATCTTCTGCGAGGGATCTTCCATCATTTCCTGCCACTGGGCGATCCAGCCGACCGTGCGGGCCAGCGAGAACAGCACGGTGAACATGGTGGTCGGGAAGCCCATGGCCGATAGGGTGATGCCCGAATAGAAGTCGACGTTCGGGAACAGCTTGCGCTCGATGAAATACTCGTCGTTCAGCGCGACCTTCTCCAGCTCCATGGCCACCTGCAGCAGGGGGTCGTTCGGATCGCCGACCGCCTTCAGCACCTCATGGGCGCTTTCCTGCATGACCTTGGCGCGCGGGTCATAGTTTTTGTACACGCGGTGGCCAAAGCCCATCAGCTTGTACTTCTTGTCCTTCACGCCCTGGATGAACTCCGGAATCTTGTCCGGAGTGCCGATCTCTTTCAGCATGTTCAGCGCCTCTTCGTTGGCGCCGCCGTGCGACGGGCCCCACAGGCAGGCGATGCCGGCGGCGATACAGGCGAACGGGTTGGCGCCCGACGAGCCCGCCAGGCGCACCGTCGAGGTCGAGGCGTTCTGCTCGTGGTCGGCATGCAGGATGAAGATGCGGTCCATGGCCTTGGCCAGCACCGGATTGACCTCATAGTCCTCGGCCGGAACGGCGAAGCACATCCGCAGGAAGTTCTCGGAGTAGTTCAGGTCGTTGCGCGGCGACACGAAGGGCTGGCCGACGTGGTATTTGTAGGCGCGCGCCGCGATGGTCGGCATCTTGGCGATCAGCCGGATGGCCGAGATGTTGCGCTGAACCGGATCATGGATGTCCAGGCTGTCGTGATAGAAGGCCGACAGGGCTCCGACCGTGCCGACCATGATGGCCATCGGGTGGGCGTCGCGGCGGAAGCCTTCGAAGAAGCGGTCGAACTGCGAATGCAGCATGGTGTGCATGGTGACGCTGTTTTCGAAGGCCGCATATTGCTCGGCCGTCGGCAGCTCGCCACGCAGCAGCAGGTGACAGACCTCCACAAAGTTCGACTGGGAGGCCAGCTGGTCGATCGGATAGCCGCGGTGCAACAGGACGCCCTTGTCGCCGTCGATGAAGGTGAGGGCGCTTTCGCAGGACGCCGTCGACGTAAAGCCCGGATCGTAGGTGAAGGCGTCGGTGGCGCCGTACAGTTTGCGGATGTCGATGACGTCGGGGCCGGTCGAACCGGACAGAACCGGCAGGTCGACGCTCTTGTCGCCATAGGTGAGGGTGGCGGTGCCGGTCGGGGAGGTCGTGTTGGTCATCTGCGTCCCTGTGTGCATGCCGACCGGGTGCCCCCCGACCGGGGCGAACCGCTTAGGAGTCGCGATCCGCAAATGAGTTATGGCCGTTCACTTAGTATGTTGCAGCGCATCATCCAAGCGACCGAGGGCGTCTTCCCGCGATAAAGAGGCCAGTGTCTTTGCGATATCGGGAGAGGCAGCCCCCCCCGTCAAGGCCGCACGGACCGCTGGCCCGATCTTGCCAAAGCCGACACCTTCGCTCTCGGCAAAGGTTTTCAGCGTCGAATCAAGCGCCTCGACCGTCCACTCAGCCTGATCGCGGAGGGTGGGGATCAGCCGCGCGAGACGTTCGGTCGCTTCCGGTGTCAGCTGACCGGCCGCCTTTTCGGAAATGGTGATCGGGCGGGGGGCGAGGGCGAATGCCGCCTGTTCGCGCAATTCGATCAGGGTCGTGGCCCGGTCCTGGATATGCGGAACGACGCGGGCGAGGGCGGCCTTCTCGGCCTCGGACTGCGCCACCAGATCGACCAGACGGGCGACATCCGCCTGCCGGATCCAGTGGGCATTGACGTGGGCCAGCTTGGCAAAGTCCAGCCTGGCCGGGGCCTTGTTGATCCCGGAAAGGTCAAACCATTCAATCGCCTGGGCGTCGTTGAACAGTTCGTCGTCACCGTGGGCCCAGCCGAGGCGGGCCAGATAGTTGCGCATGGCCTCGGGCAGGTAGCCCATATCGGCATATTCGTGCACCGCCTGGGCGCCGTGGCGCTTGGACAGCTTGGCGCCGTCGGGGCCGTGGATCAGGGGGATGTGAGCAAAGACCGGGCGGGTCCAGCCCAGGGCGTCATAGATCAGGGCCTGACGCGCGCCATTGTTCAGATGGTCGTCGCCGCGAATGATGTGGGTGACCCCCATGTCGTGGTCATCGGCCACAACTGCCAGATTATAGGTCGGATTTCCGTCCGACCGCAGCAGCACCAGATCATCCAGATCCTCGGCGCGCCAGTTGACGGGCCCCTGAACGGCGTCGTCGAGGGTCACGCGCGTGTCCAACGGACGCCGGAACCGGACCACATGCGGCTGGTTCAGGTCGCCCTCGGCCGGGTCGCGATCGCGCCAGGGCGAGACAAAGGTGCGCTTTTCGGCCCGCGCCTCATCGCGCAGACGACCGGTCTCTTCGGTAGAGGTCCAGTCGCGATAGGCATGGCCTTTCTCTACCAGAGTATCGACAACCTCGCGGTGACGGTCGGCGCGCGCGTGCTGGAAGACGGGCGGGGCGTCGGCGGTCAGGCCCAGCCAGTCCAGCCCGTCGAAAATCGCCTTCACGGCGGCCTCGGTCGACCGCTCGCGGTCGGTGTCCTCGACCCGGATCAGGAAGCGCCCGCCATGCCGCCGGGCAAAAAGCCAGTTGAAAAGCGCCGTTCTTGCCCCCCCAATGTGCAGGTATCCCGTGGGAGAGGGAGCGAAGCGCGTGACAACAGGGCCCGCTGGGGCCCGGGGGGTCAATGATGCGGGGGAGTCAGTCACAGGGTGAGGGTCTGGCCACGGTTCAGGAAGAGGCCGCCCTTATAGCCCCTGAAACGCTTGTGCCCAGCCTGGCAAAGCGATTTGCCGGGCGGGTGGTCGAGGGTGCGCGCGACGCCCTTCTGGCCCAGACCGACCGCTGGCGGCTGTGGGCCCCTGTGGCCTTCGGCGGTGGCTGCGGTCTCTATTTCGTTCTGAAGGCCGAGCCGCCGCTGTGGCCGCTGTTGCTGGCGGCGGTGGTCAGCGCGGCGGTCTGGTGGAGCGTGCGCCGCCATGGCCCCGGGCGCGGCCTGAGCGTCCCCTTGATGTTTCTGACGTTCTTTTTCGCCGGTTTGACGGTTACCAAACTGCGCTCGGACAATGTCGCGGCGCCCATTGCCCCCGCGACCTCGGATCCGGTCGTGGTGGAAGGCTGGGTGCTGGACGTCGACAGCCCAGGGGCGCGGGGCGCCCGCATCATCATGGCCCCCGTCCGGGTGCAGGGACTGGCCCCCGAGGAAACCCCGATGCGGTTGCGCGTGACGGTGCGGGGCGAGGCCCCCCGGCCGGGTGACGCCGTCAGCGTCTTTGCCATTCTGAACCCGCCGCCGGGGCCCGCCGCGCCCGGGGCCTATGACTTTGGCCGGACGGCCTGGTTCCAGAGCATGGGCGGCGTGGGGTTCGAGCTGGGCCAGACCCGCTGGATCGATCTGCCCCCGCCGCCGGACCCGCTGCGCCGCGCCATGGCCGTCAACCAGTTCCGCTTTGGACTGGCCGAGCGGCTGGTCGAGCGCCTCGGCCCCCGGGTGGGCGGGGTCGCGGCGGCCATGACGACCGGCCATGAAAGCTGGATCGCGCAGGAGACCTACGACACCATGCGGGACTCCGGCCTGATCCACATCCTGTCGATCTCGGGCCTGCACATGGCCATCGTCGGCGGCTTTGTCTTCTTCGCCGTGCGCTTCGGTATCGCGGCCTGGCCGTGGCTGGTGCTGCGCGTGCCGGGCAAGAAGGTCGCCGCCTGGGCCGGCTGGATCGCCGTCGTCGCCTATCTGATCATCTCGGGTGCACCGCCGCCGGCCGAGCGGGCGGCGATCACGGCCTCGGTCGCCTTTCTGGCCATCATCCTTGATCGGCCCGCCATCAGCATGAATGCGCTGGCGGTGGCGGCCTTTGCCGTCCTGCTGCTGCAGCCCGAGGCCATTGTCACGCCGGGCTTTCAGATGTCGTTTGCCGCGACCGCAGCCCTTGTGGCCCTGGCCGAGTCTTGGCCGCGCCGCCCGCGCGAGATCAAGGTGCCCCTGCCGATCCTGCTCGTGCAGCGGGCCGGCACATGGGTCGGACTTGCGATTCTGGCCAGCTTCGTCGCCGGCATGGCCACCGGCCCCTTCGCCATGCAGCATTTCAACCGGACGGCGGTCTATGGCCTGCTGGCCAATATGATCAGCTCGCCCATCGCCGACTTCATCATGATGCCGATGCTGGCGCTGGGGGTCTTACTTCAGCCGTTCGGCCTTGGCGGGCCGTTCCTGACGGTCGCGGGCTGGGGGATTGAGGCGATCATGGCCGTCGGGGCCTGGATCTCGACCCTGCCGGGGGCGGTGATCCATACCGCCAGTGCGCCGGTCATCGCCCTGCCGGTCGCCTTCATCGGCATTCTGGTGCTGTGCCTGTGGCGCGGGCGTCTGCGGTGGCTGGGCCTGCCGCTGGCCTGCGCGGTGATGATCTGGCCCCGGCATCCGACGCCGGACCTGTGGATCGCCGACGCGGGCACGAATGGCGCCATTGTGACGGAGGACGAGGCCCTGGTGGTCCGCAAGGTCGGGGCGTTCTCGCGCGATGTCTGGTCGGGGCGGCGGGGGCTGACGCTGGTCGAGCGCCCGGCCAAGGGCTGGACCTGCGGACGGGTCCATTGCGCGCCCGACACGCCGGGCCCGCTGGCGCTCTGGTGGGGGCGCAGCATCCCCGATGAGGCGCAGTTGGCGGCCCTATGTCAGTCGGCCGAGGTGGTCAGTGTCCGGGTTGAGCTGACAAGCCTGCCCGAAGCCTGCGCCGACCGTCTGGTGCTGGATGGTCGCGACTACGCCACGGGCGGCAGTGTCGAGCTGTGGCGTACAGCAGGGGGCTGGCGCGCCCTGTGGTCAACGACCGAGCGCGGCGCGCGTCCGTGGAACCGGCTGGGCGACCCCGATTATCAGGAATAATCCGCTATCAGGAGTAGCGGCGGATCAGCCCGACCAGACGGCCCTGCACCTTGACCTGATCGGGGCCGAAGATGCGCGTCTCATAGGCGCGGTTGGCAGGCTCCAGCGCGATGGAGGCGCCGCGCTTGCGCAGGCGCTTCAGCGTGGCCTCCTCTTCCTCGACCAGGGCCACGACGATCTCGCCGCTGTTGGCGGTGGTGACCTGACGGATGATGGCAAAGTCGCCGTCCAGAATGCCCGCCTCGATCATGGAATCGCCCTCGATCTCGAGCAGATAGTGTTCGCCCGCGCCCAGCAGGGCCTCGGGCACCGACATACGGTCGCGCTCGTGCTGGATGGCGGAAATGGGCGTGCCCGCCGCGATCTTGCCCAGCAGGGGCAGTTCCCGGGTGCCGCCGCTGTCGTGATTGGCATTGGCCGCAGCACGACCGCCGCCCTCGATGACGTCTGGCACGAAGGGCCCGCGCGTGCGCGCCGGGGTGACCGCCGCCTGATCCGGCAGCTTCAGCACTTCCAGCGCCCGGGCGCGGTGCGCCAGACGGCGGATGAAGCCGCGTTCCTCCAGCGCCGTGATCAGCCGGTGAATGCCCGATTTGGACGCCAGATCCAGCGCCGCCTTCATCTCGTCAAAGGAGGGCGAAACCCCGGTCTCGCGGATGCGCTCATGAATGAACATGAGCAGTTCGTGCTGTTTGCGCGTGAGCATGGAGACCTCTGACCCGAATCTGTTCCGCCTGTGGACAATAGCGGAACACACCGCGAACGTCCATCCAGTGTTCGTGAGGTGTTCTGGTTAAGGAGGGGTTAGCGGGACGCCTGGCCCATCAACGCCCGCGTCGCCGCCTCCACATCCGCCTGCCGCATCAAACTCTCCCCGACCAGCAGGGCGTCGGCGCCGGCTGCCACGACAGTGGCCACGTCCTGCGGGGTGAACAGGCCACTCTCGGCGACCAGGGTGGCGCCTTCAGGGGCCAGGGGCGCCAGTCGGGCGAAGGTGGCGATGTCGACCTCGAAGGTGCGGAGCGACCGGTTGTTCACGCCGACGAAGTCCGCGCCCAAGGCCACGGCGCGCGCCATTTCGGCTTCGTCATGGGTCTCGACCAGGGCGTCCATGCCAAAGCGCCGGGCCTCGGCCAGCAGGTCGGCGGCGAGGGTGTCATCGATCATGTCCATGATGATCAGGATGCAGTCGGCGCCCAGCGCCCGGCTCTCGGCGACCTGCCACGGGTCGACGAGGAAGTCCTTCCGCAGACAGGGCAGGCGGACGGCCTTGCGGGCCGCGACCAGAAAGGTGTCGTCGCCCTGAAAGCTCGGCCCGTCGGTCAGCACCGACAGACAGTCCGCGCCGCCGCGTTCATAGGCGCGCGCCAGTGCGGGCGGGTCGAAGTTTGCGCGGATCAGGCCCTTTGACGGGCTGGCCTTCTTGATCTCGGCGATCAGGCCGGGGCGGCCGGTGGCCTGGCGGGCCAGCAGCGCCGCCTTGAAGCCGCGCACCAGAGGGGCCTCAGCCGCGCGGGCCTCCACATCGGCCTGCGACAGGGTCGCCTTGCGCGCCGCGACGTCCTCGCGCTTGTAGGCGGCGATGCGGTCCAGCACGTCGCTCATGCCCGGGGCTCGGCTTCAAGGGACTCGGGCCGCATGTGGCTGATCGCGGACAGGCGGGTCAGGGCCGTACGGGCCGCGCCGTCATCGATGGCCCGGGCGGCCAGCGCCACGCCCTCGGTCAGAGACTCGGCCCGGTCCGCGACCACCAGGGCCGCCGCCGCATTCAGCAGCACAATGTCGCGATAGGCGCCGGGTGCGCCGTCCAGCAGGTCGGACAGGGCCTTGGCATTGGCCTCGGCATCGCCGCCCACCAGCGCCTCGGGATCGGCGCGGGGAAGGCCTGCCTCTTCGGGCGTGACGGTAAAGCGGCGGACGGAGCCGTTGTGCCATTCGGCCACCTCGGTGGGGCCGGTGGTGGTCAGTTCGTCCAGCCCCTCGCCGTGGACGGTCCAGGCGCGCTCGGCCCCCAGACGCCCCAGCACCTCCGCCAAGGGTTCCAGCAGGGCGGGGTCATAGACGCCCATGACCTGACGCCTTGCCCCCGCCGGATTCGACAGCGGCCCCAGCAGGTTGAAGACAGTCCTGAACCCGATTTCTGAGCGGATCGGGCCGACGTGGCGCATGGCCCCGTGATAGGCGGGCGCGAACAGGAAGCAGATCCCCGCCTGATCCAGGGCGCGCAGCTGGATCTCGGCCGGGGCCATCAGATCGACACCCAGCGCGGCCAGCACATCGGATGAGCCGGACTTTGAGCTCAGCGCCCGGTTGCCATGCTTGGCGACCTTCAGCCCCGCACCCGCCAGCACGAGGGCCGCAGCCGTCGAGACGTTCCAGGTGTGGCGGCCGTCCCCGCCCGTGCCGCAGGTGTCGATCACCGGATAGGGCACGGGGAAGGGCGTGGCGGCCTCGCGCATGGCGGTGGCAAAGGCGGCGATCTCCTCGACGGTCTCGCCGCGCATCCGCAGGGCGGTGACGGCGGCGGCGACCTGGGCGGGGGTGGGCTCACCCCGAAGGCAGGCAGCGAAGAAGGCGCGGGCGTCCGGCCCGGCCAGCGGGCGGCCCTCGATCAGCTGGGACAGCAGTCCCTTGAAGCCGTCGGACATCTCAGGCCGCCTGTGTGCGGCGGACACCCGCCAGATCGAGGAAGTTGGCCAGCATGGCGTGGCCGTGCTCGGTGGCGATCGACTCGGGGTGGAACTGGACGCCGTGGATCGGTCGGCTGACGTGGCTGAGGCCCATGATCTCGCCGTCCTCGGTCCAGGCCGTGACGGTCAGGACGTCGGGCAGGGTCTCGCGCCGCACGGCCAGCGAATGATAGCGGGTGGCGGTGAACGGCGAAGGCAAACCGGCGAACAGGGTCTGGCCCTCATGATGGATGGGCGAGGTCTTGCCGTGCATCAGCGCCTTGGCCCGGATCACCTCGCCGCCGAAGATCTGGCCGATGGCCTGATGGCCCAGACAGACGCCGAGGATCGGCAGGGTCGCGGGCGCCTGTTCGATCAGCGACAGACAGATGCCAGCCTCATTGGGCGAGCACGGGCCCGGCGAAAGCAGCACCGCCTCCGCCCCGGCGGACAGGGCCTGATCGACGGTCAGCTCGTCGTTGCGGACGACGCGCGTCTCCACGCCCAGCTCGGCCAGATAGTGGACGAGGTTCCAGGTGAAGCTGTCGTAGTTGTCGATGACGAGGATCATGAGCGGCTTCTAGAGGGCTGTCGCGCCCGCGCCAAGCGGCGGAGCGTAAACCGCGCGTTAACCCAATCAGACTGGTCTGGGGCCTGAGAGGGAGGCCCGACCATGGACATCACACCCAAGCTTGCCGAAGCTCGCCGTCTACTGGACGGGGACGCCCCGAAACCGGCGGCGCGACAGGCGATCGGGGCGCTGGCGGCCATGGGCCTTTTGGCGGCGGCGGCGATGCTGATGGCCGGCGCCGTGGTGCTGGGCCCAGGCGTCCAGTTCGAGGACCCTGCGCCCGCAACCTCAGTCGTTTCCTGAGACGAATCGCCACGCATCCTCTGCCGCGCGCATTGGGGCCCGGGCCTTGGCCAGGGTCTCCGCATATTCGGCGGCCGCATCGCTGTCGGCGACGACCCCGGCACCGGCCTGAACGTGGATCTGGCCGGGCGTAAACAGGGCGGTGCGCAAGACGATACAGATGTCGGCCTGACCGTCCGCCGAGATATAGCCGACGCCGCCGCCATAGCCGATGCCGCGTTTTTCGGTCTCGAGCTCGTCGATGATCTCCATGGCCCGCACCTTGGGCGCGCCTGACAGGGTGCCGGCGGGCAGGGCGGCCAGCAGGGTGTCGACGGCGTCCAGCTTCGGATCGGCCCGGCCGGTCACGTTCGAGACGATGTGCATGACCTGGCTGTAGCGTTCGACGACGAAGCTCTCGGTCACCGTCACACTGCCCGGGCGGCTGACGCGGCCGACGTCATTGCGGCCCAGATCCAGCAGCATCAGATGCTCGGCCCGTTCCTTGGGATCGGCCAGCAGTTCGGCCTCCAGTCGCTGGTCCTCGGCCTCGGTCGCGCCCCGCGCGCGGGTGCCCGCCAGCGGCCGGATGGTGACGCCGCCGTCCTTCAGCCGCACCAGAATCTCGGGGCTGGAGCCCGCCATCTGGAAGCCGCCGAAGTTCAGATAGAACAGATAGGGCGAGGGGTTCTGGCGCCGCAGCGAGCGGTAGAAGGCGAATGGATCGCGCGTCCACTCCGCCGACAGACGGTGGCTGAGCACCACCTGGAAGATATCACCCGCCTCTATATAGCGCTTGGCCCGGTCGACCATGGCGGCATAGGCGGGGGCGTCGACGCGGGTGTCGAACACGGGGGTCGGCAGAGGCGCAGCGCGCGGGCGCGACAGACCCTGATCCAGCCGAGCCTCGAAATCATCCAGCCGGGCGATGGCGCCGGACAAGGCCTGATCGGCTGACGTCACTCCATCCGGATAGGCGGCGGCAACCAGAACGATCTCGTGGCTGACGGAGTCGAAGATGGCGACCAGCGAGGGGCGGGCCAGCACGGCATCCGGCAGGTTCAGCGGGTCGGGATTGGCCTCACCCAGCGGCTCCAGCAGGCGGACCATGTCATAGCCGAACGCCCCGAACAGGCCGGCGGCCATGGGCGGCAGGTCCTCCGGCAGGTCAAAGCGGCTGGCCGCCATCAGACGCCGCAGCGACGTCAGGGCATCATCCGCCTCATCGACAAACCGGTCGGTCGCGACGTCAGGGCCACGCGCCAGCGCTGCCTTGCCGTCCCGACAGCGCCAGACGACGTCGGGATCGAGGGTCAGGATCGAATAGCGGCCCTTGACGGCGCCCCCCTCGACCGACTCGAGCAGGAAGGCATAGGGGCGCCCCTTGCCGACCTTCAGATAGGCCGAGACCGGGGTCTCCAGATCGTCGATCCGACGACGGACGACGACCTGGGGAGTACCCGCGTTCCAGGCCCGGGCGAAGGCCTCCGGATCGACCGGCGAACGCTCGTCGATCATTGAGCCCCGGCAGCGGCTCCCGCCGGGGCGGCGGGGGCCTCTTCAGGCAGACCGAGAGCCTGGCGGGCGGCACCGACGTCATAGCTGGCCTTGGAGTTCGCCTGGGTCCAGCGGATGGCGCTGTCGCCCAGACCGGAGACCAGGTCCTGGGTGATCCGCGGGCGTATCCGTTCCGCGATCGGCGCGACCGTGGCGGCGTCGGAGGCGCGGATGTCATCGACGACGCCGACGGCAAACGCGGTCTGGCTGGCCGGCTGGACAAATACCTGCCCCTTGGCCTGACCGAACAGGCCCTGCAGCACACCCGGACCGATGGCTTGCTGGGTTTCCTGGTCCTGAAGCGTGTTCTCACGCGTGATCAGGGTAGCGCCGACCGAGCGGGCGACTTCGGCGATATCTTCACCGGCGCGGACGCGCGCGGCCAGTTCCTCGGCCTTGGCGCTGAGCAGGCGGCTGTTTTCACGGGCCGTCCATTCGCGCACGAGGATCTCGCGGACATCGTCCAGGGCCGGCATGGCCGCAGGGCGGATGGAGTCGAGGCGCAGCACGAAATACTGGCCCTGACCCGCGTCGATGACATCGCTGACACCGCCTTCGGGCAGACGCCATGCGGTCTGGAAGATCTGGGGCGGCGCATTGATCTGGCTGCCGTCCGCGCGGAAGCCCTGTTCCGTGAAGGCGGGCAGGGTGATGATGCGGGCGCCGACCTCTTCGACGGCCTGTTCCAGCGACATGCCGCTGTTGCGGGCCGCCTCGTAACGCTCAACGCGCTCGAATTCAGCGCCCGTGGCCGCCTCGGCCTGAAGCTCCTGAACGATGGCCTCGCGCACGCCTTCCAGCGTCGCGGCCTCGCCGGGCTGGATGGCGGTCACCTGAACGACGGCAAAGCCGACGCGGGTCTGGACCGGATCAGACACACCCGGCCCAGCCAGACCGAACACGGCGGCTCCCACGGCGGGATCGGGCACGGCGCTCTGCGGGGTTTCGGAATAGGGGGTGGGCTCGACGCCGGGGTTCTCGCCCGCCTTCAGGGCCGTCGAAATCCGCTGGGCAGCCTCGTTGCTCGCGGCCGGATAGACGGCAAAGGTCCGACGTTCGGGAATGGACAGGGAGTCCTTGCGGAACTCGAACCGCTCCACGATGGCCTCTTCGCTGATCTCGGGTGCCTGTCCGGGCGGATTGTCGAACAGCACGATCGAGGCGACCCGGGTTTCGGGACGGCGCAGCTGGGCCTCGTTCTCGTTCATGAAGGTGGTCAGCTGGGCGTCGGTCGGGGCGGGCGCGGTGCCGGCCATTTCCTGGGTGACGGCGAACCAGCGGCCATCGCGGCGTTCCAGCGCGCCATTGGCGATCACGGCGCCATAGATCCGGGGCACCCGGGCGGCCGCATACAGCGACGCACCGAAGTGATTCTGGGCGTACTGGTCGGTCAGATCCTGCTCGAGGTCGGCAGGGGTCATGTTCTCGCCCTGCAGGACGGTGCGGTAGGCCTCTTCGTCAAATTGGCCGGTGATCTGGTTGAAGAAGGCGGGGATTTGGCGAATTTGCTTGAGGACCAGTTCCTTGCCCGGGCGAATTCCCACGCGGCGCGCCCAGTTCTGGAAGGCCAGTTCCTGCGTCTTGCCTTCAAGATATCGAATGTGGATGTTCTGGCCGACCAGATCCTCGGTCGTGACCGGGGCGCCGGTCTGTTCCTGATAGTTGGCGCGCACCTGGTCGAAATCCGCGAGGAATTCCTGCTGAGTGACGCTGCGGTCGCCAGCCTTGACCACATCGCGCGGCCCAAGGGAGGCGAAGATGTCCGCTTCGTTGCCGACGATCAAAAAGCTGACGGCGATCAGCCCGATAATGGCAATCGCCCAGGGCGATTTGGCGAAGTTGCGGAAGTTGCTGATCATGACAAACCTTGAGCAGTGCGCAGGTGCCCACGCGGGGCCTTATCGGCGTATAGGGGCAGCACCCCCCTTGCGGCAAGACACAGGCTTGGCGCATCCGCGATCTGCTTTTAAACCGTGTCCATGGAAACGCTTGTGAAACTGATTGTCGGCAACTGGAAGATGAACGGCCTGACCCCGGCGCTGGATGAAGCCGGTGCCCTGCGTCAGGCTCTGGAGGCCGATCCCGTCAATGCCCGCGTGGGTCTGTGCCCGCCCGCGACCCTGATCGTCCAGATGGCGTGGAAGCTGGGGGCGGGTCCGATCGAGCTGGGCGGGCAGGACTGTCACGACAAGGATTCCGGCGCCTTCACCGGCTCTGTTTCGGCCCCGATGCTGGCGGACGCGGGCGCGCGGCTGGTGATTCTGGGGCATTCCGAACGTCGCGAGGGGTTTGGCGAAACCGATGCCGATGTCGTCGCCAAGGTTGAAGCGGCCCTGCGGGCGGGGCTGGAGCCGATCATCTGCGTTGGCGAGTCGCTGGAGACACGCGAGGCCGGCCAGGCCGTTGCCTTTGTCACAGCCCAGGTCCGGGCCTCCCTGCCCGATGCGCTGAAGGACCGGCCCTTCGCCCTGGCCTATGAGCCCATCTGGGCCATCGGTACCGGCCTGACACCCACGCTGGACCAGATCGCCGAGGTCCATGCCGCCATCCGTGACGCCCTTGTCGAGCGGTTGGGCGAGGGCGGTCGTCGGGCCCCCATTCTGTACGGCGGGTCGATGAAGCCGGACAATGCGGCTGAAATCCTGGCGGTCCCCGAGGTCGGCGGCGGACTTGTCGGCGGTGCGTCGCTCAAGGCCGACGATTTCATCCGCATCATCCGGGCGGCCTGATCCGCGCCCCGAACGCGTTTGCGCCCTTACGACAAGAATGATAGAGCCCGCCGCTTGATCGGCGCAGCCCCGTGCCACACATATAAGCAGCCATGCTCCAGACCATTCTCCTCGTCGCCATCATCCTCGTTTCGCTCGCCATGACGGCGTTGGTGCTGCTGCAGCGCTCCGAAGGGGGCGCGCTCGGCATGGGCGGTGGTCCGTCGGGCTTCATGACGGCGCGCGGTGCGGGTAATCTGCTGACCAAGTCGACCTGGATTCTGGCGATCCTGTTTTTCATTCTGGCGCTCAGCCTGACGGTGGCGGGCAATATGTCTCGCGGGTCCAGTTCCGGGATCGATGCCGATGCCGTCGGCGCCCTGGTCCAGCCGACTGCGCCTGCGACCGAAGGAACCGAGCCAGGCGTTGCGCCGCCTCCGACCACGGCCCCCGAGGCGGCTCCCGCGCCGACGCTCGACGATCTCGACTCGCTCGCCGGGTCGGAGCCCGCCCAGTAGGTTTTCGATCCCGCAGCCCCTCGGCTCGGTCAACTTTCCTGCGGATTTCAACAGGCGTTTGTCCCTTGATGAGGATCGCCCCTGTGCGCGCCGCGAATCGACGCTAAGGTGATCTCCCATGGCCCGTTATGTGTTCATCACTGGCGGCGTGGTTTCCTCATTGGGAAAAGGCCTCGCCTCCGCCGCCCTTGGTGCGCTGTTGCAGGCGCGTGGCTACAGCGTGCGGCTGCGCAAGCTTGACCCCTATCTGAACGTCGATCCGGGCACGATGAGCCCCTATCAGCACGGCGAGGTGTTCGTCACCGATGACGGCGCCGAGACCGACCTCGACCTTGGCCACTATGAACGGTTCACCGGGGTGTCGGCGGCCAAGTCGGACAACATCACCACCGGCCGCATCTATTCGACGATCATCGAGAAGGAACGCCGCGGCGACTATCTGGGCGCGACGGTGCAGGTGATCCCGCACGTCACCGACCAGATCAAGCAGTTCTGCCTGACGCCGGCCCTGACCGATGAGGGCGAGGAGGTTGACTTCGTGCTGGTCGAGATCGGCGGCACGGTCGGCGATATCGAGGGTCTGCCCTTCTTCGAGGCGATCCGCCAGCTGGGTCAGGACCTGCCGCGCGGCCAGTCGTGCTTTGTACACCTGACGCTGCTGCCCTTCATCAAGACCGCCGGCGAGATGAAGACCAAGCCGACGCAGCACTCGGTCAAGGAGCTGCGCTCGATCGGCATCCAGCCCGACATCCTGCTGTGCCGCAGCGAATATCCGATCCCCGCCGACGAGAAGCGCAAGATCGGCCAGTTCTGCAACGTCCGCCCGTCGGGTGTCATCCAGGCGATGGATTCGGCCGACATCTATGCCGTGCCGCTGGACTATCACCACGAGGGTCTGGATGCCGAGGTGCTTGCCCACTTCGGACTGGACGATGCTCCGGCGCCGGACCTGTCGGGCTGGGAGGAGATCGTCCGCCGTCGCCTGCACCCGGACGGCGAGGTCACCGTGGCCATCGTCGGCAAGTACACGGTGCTGAAGGACGCCTACAAGTCGCTGATCGAGGCCTTGCACCACGGCGGGGTGGCGAACAACGTCAAGGTCAACATTGACTGGGTCGAGTCCCAGACCTTTGAGGGCGACCGCGAGGCGTGCGATGCCCGCCTGCAGGGCGCGCATGCCATTCTGGTGCCGGGCGGCTTCGGCGCGCGCGGGGCCGAGGGCAAGATCCAGGCGGCGCGCTTCGCCCGCGAGCGCAACATCCCCTATTTCGGCATCTGCTTCGGCATGCAGATGGCGGTGATCGAGGCGGCGCGGAATCTGGCCGGTTATCCCGAGGCGTCCTCGACCGAGTTCGGCCCGGCCGAAGAGCCGGTCGTCGGCCTGATGACCGAGTGGACCGTGGGCAACCAGCGGGTTCTGCGTCAGGCCGATGGCGATCTGGGCGGCACCATGCGGCTGGGCGCCTATGATTCGACGCTCAAGGCCGGGTCCCGCATCGCGGAGATCTATGGCACGACCGACATCAGCGAGCGGCACCGCCACCGCTATGAGGTCAACATCAACTATCGCGAGGCGATCGAGGCAAAGGCGGGGCTGATCTTTGCCGGCCTGTCGCCGGACGGGGTCCTGCCCGAAACGGTCGAGCGCACCGACCACCCGTGGTTCATCGGCGTCCAGTACCACCCGGAGCTGAAGAGCCGCCCGTTCGCCCCCCACCCCCTGTTCGCCAGCTTCATCGAGGCGGCGCTGGTGCAGAGCCGGCTGGTCTGACCGGCCGGGGGTTGGTGCGGATGAGAGGACTCGAACCTCCACGCCTTTCAGCGCTGGAACCTAAATCCAGTGCGTCTACCAGTTCCGCCACATCCGCGCTTAGGTGTGGCGGGGCTTCTAGGGGCAAACGGGGCAGACGGCAAGGCCGCTGAAACCGAAACAAAAGGCGACCTTCGGAAGCCTTCGGCAAGGTTGCCGTCACAAAAGTCCCCACAATCCGTTCACGGGGCGTTCCAGCCGGACATGAAAAACCCCGGCGCGCTGGCGGGCGCGACCGGGGCTGATCGAGGCCACAAACTTAGCGGGTCAGGGCAGGGCAAACCCTACACCGAACGCCCTTCGGCGGCAAGAATTCTGCTGCGTTCCATCGTGAGCGACGACGGCCATTTTCAGGGGCTGGAGGTGGCCCGTGTCTGAGCCCTTTTTCCTCGCCACCCTCGAAAAGAACAGCCGCGAAGACTGCCGGATCGCTCTGGACGAATACAAGGGTCGCACCCTCATTGACGTGCGGGTCTGGGCAGACTTTGCAGCCGGGCCGGTGGCCACCCGGTGCGCGACAAAGAAGGGCGTGGCGCTGGACGTGTCCCGCCTCCCTGACCTCATAGCCGCTTTGGAGGCCGCTAGAGACGAGGCAGAGCGCCGGGGGCTCCTGAATGCCCCGTAAGCACTCCAGCAAGGGCAGGAGCAAGAGCGGGGGCCGTTTCGTGGCCCTCCCTCACTTCCTGATGGAAACCCCCGCATGGCGCTCCCTGCCTGCCTATGAGCGCGCCGCCTTGATCGAGGTCGCGATGATCTATGACGGATCGAATAACGGCTATCTCGACATGGGTGTCAGACGCCTTGCCGGGCGCATCAACGTGTCTCCGAACAAGGCCAGCGGATGCCTTCGCGAGCTGGTCAACCGGGGCTTTCTGGAGGTGACGCAGGCCAGTGCGTTTAGCCGGAAGGATCGCACGGCAACGTCATTCCGGCTCACGCATCATCGGTGCGACCGGACGCATCAAGCCGGTTCCAGGGCCTATCAGAACTGGTCCCCGGAAGCCCCCGAAAAGAAAACAACAGTCGCACGTGGTGAGTTCACAGTCGCACGTGGAGGGACTGTTGCCCCCTTACAGTCGCAGGAGGTGATACTGTGAAGGCCAAATCTGCCCCTTTTGAGCATCCCCACAGTCGCACCACGTGCGACACATATAGATATACACCATGGGAGGGTGTGGGAGACGGACTGTCATCTAGCCCTCTAATCCTCTCTCTAGACCCTCGCGGCCCTCGCGCGCCCGGTCGATGCCTTCGCCTGACCGAGACGCACCGGCTCATTGATGGCGAGCCTGATGCGCTCTGGGATTGGGAAGCGGAGGCCGGTCAATGCTCGTAACCATTGATGACCTGACGATCCTCGATGAGCCCCGCGAAGTCGGTCCGAACAGCATCCTCGCCAACTTCACGCTGAGACTGGCGGGGGCAACGCTCTACGGCTGTGTGCTGGCCGATACGCCGAAGGGACGGCGGGTCTGGACACCGCAATGCAAGCAACGCCTCGGGGCACCGCAACAGGTCATCCGACTATCGGCGGCGGTCCATGACGAAGCGACCAAGAAGGTGAGCCGCAAGCTGGAAAGGGCGGGCCGATGACCACGGACGACGAAGACCTGACCCGTGCTGCCGCCTATGTGGAGATGGCCATGCGGCCCTATCTAATGAGCGGCGGTCCGGTGCCCGACCTGGCCCTTGCCATGATCGCCGGTGCCGTTGGCCTGCTGGTCCCGTCATGGGGAGCCGAGCGCGTTCTGGCAGCGACCGACAAGCTGGTCGAACACGCAGCGAGTGAGATGGGGAGCCGTCATTGAAGCAGGGGCGGGTCACGCTCTGGAGTGCGTCGGGCGGACACCGGCGTTGGCGAGCAAGGTGCGCGCTATTCCAGTTTCCTCGCGCGCGCGAGAGATTGCGGTTAACGATAACATTCGTCGCCAACGCCGGTTGAACGGACGCCGCCTATCGCGATCACATGGCCCCTCCCTGACCGCTTGCCCGTCACCGCGAATAGGACTATATTCCTCACGTTGTGACAGGTTCCGCGCTGATGGCGCGCACCGGCTCCAGCCTTCCAGACGGCGACCTGATGGGTCCGCGCGCTGGGCAAACCCCTAGGATCAATCCTGCGGTTCGCTCTCGCGCGTCTGACGCCAAGCACCGCACTGTGAAGGAAATACCCATGTCGATTATCGACGAACGCACCGCCATCGCGGTCAAGAAACACGCTGGCATCAAGCTGCGCGCCATCGGCATCCCTGATGCCAATTCCTTTGAACCTCACACCCTGTCGTGGTCCGACCTGAACAAGCGTCAGCGCGCCGTCGCTGACCTTTCACGCGGCCTCATCGACAGCATGGAAGACAACGGCGACGACGCCAGCGTCCGCAGCCTGTCGGATGCTCACGAGGGCCTGATGAGCCTCTATGACGCCATCGCCGCCGAAAAGGATCATCGGACCGCCTCTGGCAACCGTGAGCCCCGCGCACAGTCCGCTGCTGCCGAGCGTCGTCCCATTCCCGGCGATGCGGTGGCCGGTTACGATCCGACCGGCGGCTGGTTCTCGCAACGCGAGGCTGACACCGATCGCAGCGAAGTGGCGATTGCCCTTCGCCCGGAAGAACGCTTTTCGGATTGGGCCGCGCGCCATGACCCGGAAAGCCGCGCCGAGGTTTCCCCCGGTGCCCTGCTTCGCGCCTTCGCCTTCGGTGCCAAGACAGACACCGAGCGCCGCGCCCTGAATGAGGGGACGGATTCGGCGGGCGGCTATACCGTGCCGACCGTCCTTTCCGCTGCCCTGATCGACCGCCTGCGTCGTCAGTCGGTTCTGGTCCGGGCCGGTGCGCGCACCGTTCCCCTGACTTCGGATCAAAACGTCATCGCCAAGCTGACCGCTGACCCGACGCCCGCATGGCGCGCCGAGGCCGGAGCGGTTGCTACGTCCGATCCGACCTTCGGAGCCGTCGCCCTGGCCCCCAAAAGCCTCGCGGTTCTGGTCAAGTTTTCGCGGGAGCTGCTGCAAGACTCGCTCAATATTGAGGCCGCTCTGGTCAACGCCATTACGCAGGCGATGGCCCTTGAGGTTGACCGCGCGGGCCTGTTTGGCACCGGTGCGGACAACCAACCGCAGGGACTGGTCAACATCAGCGGCATCAACACCTTTGATGTCGGCGGTGCCCTGTCTGCCTACACTGGCGGCGTGTATGCCCCTCTCGTTCGCGCCCGGACGCAGCTCCTGACCGCGAACGCTGGCGAGCCTACGGCCTTCATCATGCACCCGCGCGAGGATGGGACGCTGGTCGGTGCCCTGAACGCAGACGGGGATCCCCGGATGGCTCCGGCGAAGATTGCGGCCATCCCGCAACTCGTCACCACGGCGGTTCCGATCAACCTTGGCACCGGCACCAACGAGGGAAGCATCATCGCGGGCAACTTCGCGCACTTCATCATCGGGATGCGCGAGACCCTGCGTCTGGAGATGCTGCGGGAGCTTTACGCCGCGACCGGCGAGCTGGCGATGATCGCTCACATGCGGGTGGACTTCGCGGCAGAGCATCCGCTGGCGTTCTCTCACGCCACGGGCATCGAACCGGAAGCCTAAACGGACGGACGGGAGGGGGTAACGCGCTCCCTCCCGCCTCCAAACCGGACACCGGGGCCGAACCAAACTTCGCCCATCCACGATTGGAAACATGACCCATGCCAAACATCGCAATGTGGGCCGCATCGACGTTTGTTCTGCCCGCCGTTCAGGCCGTCGCCTCCGCTGGCCCTCTGGCCGTGAACGCATGGAACGCGGTGAATTTCGCGGTCATTCAAGCCGGGGTGGAGGCCGTGGCCTCTGCGGTTTTCTCGCCCAAGGTCAACGCCGGGGGCTCCCCGACCGCGTTCCGCATCGACACCGACGCCGCAATCCCGTTCGCGTTCGGGCGAACCGCATCAACCGCCACATTGGAGACGCGCCATGACCGCTTGCAACGTTTGGCTTCAGGAGACGGCTGGGCACATTCTCTCGGACGCGGCCTATTACGACAGTTCGGGCCGGATCGTTCAAATCGGCAGCAAGGTGGTGATCGCTCACCATTTGGGGATAGCCTACATGCCGTCAGGATGCGGCGGGCATACGCGTCTCCATAAGCACCTATTGGCGGCTGGCCCGACAGGCCAGCAAGACGGCATCCTCTGCCTTCCGGGCATTGCCGCTGCGATGAAAGCTGAGAACCTTGAGGGCGGAGTGACCGGCGACGACGCCGACGTGATCTTGTGCGCGGTCACATGGCATCAAGCCCTAGATCAGCCCGTCGCCTTCGGCGTTTCGACGGGTGGCAGGCAAGACCTGGGCGCGCCGGGGCAGCTTCATGACCTCATGGGTTACACATCGCCGCTCGTTGACCTTCCGCACCCCGTTGGAAGTGGATTGCTGGACCCGGCCCTTCATGGCGTGTCGGTGCTGGAGGCTCAACGGCGCGCATTGGAAGCCGTCGATGGCCGCGCGCTTGGCTGGGTCGGGGGCTATGGGGAGGTTACGACCGTGACGCGCGAGGGGATTACGCAGGCGCGCTTGATCGAGTGGAATGATACGGTCGGCGAGTTTCCGAAACACGACTCGCCGGGGAGAGCAAAATGACGGACCAAGAATTTCTGGACATGAAGCCTCGTCCGGCCATCGACTATTGGCTTGCCGCCAGCACCCCGAAGGAGCGCGAGCGACTGCATCACCTCTACCTCGTGAAGCGGAAGGTCAACCTAAGCGACATGGTCCTTCGCGACCCCACCCATCGGACCACGTCTGAGACCGTGAGTGAGACGCCGAAGCCCGATCTGGTCGCATGGGGCAAAGGAGCCCTTGGCCTTGGTCTCGCGATCTCGATTTGCACGTTTCTTTTCATGGACCCAAGCGTCGCAACGCCGGGCGGCTACGGGATCCCCGACCGTGTCGCCAACTTTGACATGATGGAACGCCGCGCCCTGATCATTGGGTTCGGGAACATGCTCGCGATTGTGGGGTCTGTGCTTATGGCTGCGGGCCTAGTCGTTCGGGCTATCGATCGGCTCCAGAACCCGCCCAAGCCCTAGCCGGCCGGAACCCTGAGTTACTGGCCGATGGCCTGCCAAAGGATCAGGGCGGCGGAGAGGGCCAGCATCATGGCATAGGCGGCAATCAGCCACCCCTCGCCAGCCGGGCGCTTACTCATCGCCACCCTCATTACGCATGAACGTCGGGGCAGGCCCGGCCCCCATGCGCGGGTTTGCCGAGCCGCGCCAAATGTTCGGGTTGCGGGTCCAGTCGATTGCCGTGGTCCGCACCGCGTCCGCAGCATTCACAAGTGACCGATATTCGTCCGTCACCGGGGATAGGCGCGCCATCAGGCCGATGAGGATTCGGTGCGCCTCGCCAAGCCGCTCAAGGTCGGTCGCGGAGGGTTTCTTGTGCCGAGGGGTTCGCATCTCGCCAATGAGAACGAAAACGGAACCAAGGGCAAGGGTTATGCGTCGGGCTCTTCCAAACTCGCCAGTC
>NZ_DDOD01000025.1:0-522 GCF_002341485.1 Brevundimonas sp. UBA2503
CTTATGAGTCCAGAACCTAGCGGCAACAAGGGCGTATCCGCCTTCCTTTCTGGCGAACGAACCGCTCTCTTCGGGCATCCGCTTCGAGCGGAGACACCCGTGCGCAACGCTCCGGGCCAGCCACTACAAATCTGGACAGCCAAAAAGGCGCCCCCGTTTCCGGGAGCGCCCTCTTCTGTCCCGGCTCAAGGCGGGGAGGACAAGGCTGGCTGAGGCGGGCTGACGCCCGCCCCGAGCGTGGACTTAAAAGTCCATGCCGCCCATGCCGCCCATGCCGCCCATGTCGGGGGCACCGCCGCCGCCCGAGTTCTTCTTCGGAGCGTCCGCCACAGCGGCTTCGGTGGTGATCAGGATGCCGGCGACCGAGGCCGCGTCCTGCAGGGCGGTGCGGACCACCTTGGCGGGGTCGATGACGCCCATCTTCACCAGGTCACCATACTCCTCGGTCTGGGCGTTGAAGCCGAACGAGGCGTCCTTGTTCTCCAGCACCTTGCCGACCACGATCGAGCCTTCGACGCCGGC
>NZ_DDOD01000025.1:728-71555 GCF_002341485.1 Brevundimonas sp. UBA2503
AGGGCGTCGTCGACGCGGTCCTTCTTCTCCTTGACCTCGACCTCGGTCGAGCCGCCGACGCGGATGACCGCGACGCCGCCGGCCAGCTTGGCCAGACGTTCCTGCAGCTTCTCCTTGTCGTAGTCCGAGGTGGTGTCCTCGATCTGGCGCTTGATCTGGGCGATGCGGGCCTCGATGGCGTCCTTTTCACCCACGCCGTCGACGATGGTGGTGTCGTCCTTGGTGATGGTGACCTTCTTGGCCTTGCCCAGCATGTCCAGGGTGACGTTTTCCAGCTTGATGCCGAGATCTTCCGAGATCACCTGGCCGCCGGTCAGGACGGCGATGTCCTCCAGCATGGCCTTGCGGCGATCGCCAAAGCCCGGGGCCTTGACGGCGGCGACGCGCAGGCCGCCACGCAGCTTGTTGACCACCAGGGTGGCCAGGGCCTCGCCCTCGATGTCCTCGGCGATGATGACCAGCGGACGGCCCGACTGCACCACGGCTTCCAGGATCGGCAGCATGGCCTGCAGGCTGGACAGCTTCTTCTCGTGGAGCAGGATCAGCGGCTCCTCGAGGTCGGCCTCCATCTTGTCGGCGTTGGTGATGAAGTAGGGGCTCAGATAGCCGCGGTCGAACTGCATGCCTTCGACGACGTCCAGCTCGGTTTCGGCGGTCTTGGCTTCTTCAACCGTGATGACGCCTTCATTGCCGACCTTGTCCATGGCGCGGGCGATCATTTCGCCGACTTCGACGTCGCCATTGGCCGAGATGGTGCCGACCTGGGCGATTTCCGAATTGGCCGAGACCTTCTTGGCGTTGGCCTTGATCTCGGCGAGGACGGCGGTGACCGCCTTGTCGATGCCGCGCTTCAGATCCATCGGGTTCATGCCGGCGGCGACGGACTTGAGGCCTTCCTGCACGATCGACTGGGCCAGGACGGTGGCGGTGGTGGTGCCGTCACCGGCCTTGTCGTTGGTCTTGGAGGCGACCTCGCGGATCATCTGGGCGCCCATGTTCTCGAAGGCGTCTTCCAGCTCGATTTCCTTGGCGACCGAGACGCCGTCCTTGGTCGAGCGCGGGGCGCCGAACGATTTCTGGATGACCACATTGCGGCCCTTGGGCCCCAGGGTGACCTTGACGGCATTGGCGAGGATGTTGACGCCGCGCAGCATCTTGTCGCGCGCATCGGTGTTGAACTGTACGATCTTGGCAGCCATGGAGGCAGCTCCTTTGAAGTAGTGAGTGGTGAGTGACGAGTGGTGTGTGGCGAGGGTGATCGAGGTCAGGTCTGAGCGGCGGGGTCACGCTGGACCGGTCTCGCCACTCGCCACTCGTCACTCGCCACTGGGGCTGAGCCTTAGCTCAGCACCCCCAGCACGTCCGATTCCTTCATGATGATCAGGTCTTCACCGTCGACCTTGACCTCGGTGCCCGACCATTTGCCGAACAGGATGCGGTCGCCGGCCTTCAGCTCCAGGGCATTGACCTTGCCGCTGTCGTCACGGGCGCCGGGCCCGACGGAGACGACTTCGCCTTCCTGGGGCTTTTCCTTGGCGGTGTCGGGGATGATGATCCCGCCCTTGGTCTTGGATTCTTCTTCCACGCGCTTGACCAGCACGCGATCGCCGAGAGGACGAAACGCCATCTGTGATATCTCCCTTTGGAATGGTCTCCCGACCGGGGCTTTGGCAGCCGCAGGGCGAGAGTGCTAATGCGGCCTGCAGGTAGGGTCTGACACCCCGGCGCGTCAAGGGTTCGGGTGCCTGCCGAGCGAGAAAAATCTCAGCGCGGGGCGGTGTCGGCCAGCTGTTCGGCCCGGTCCCAGCTGGCCCGGACCTGCTGGGCGAACAGGGGCGCTGCCCGGCGCAGGGGATCGCCGCCTTCCAGCGCCAGGCCGCTGCGCGTGAACAGGTCCCGCCGCGCCGGCCGCAGCACCGCCAGCGCCTCACCCGGCCGGTCCTGGTCCGACAGGAAGCCCGCCATCGTCCCCGCCAGCCGCACGGCCTCGGGATGCCCCGGCGCCAGTCGCGCGGCCAGGATCGCCTGCGACCGCTGGTACAGGGCCTCGGCCCCGGCGGCGTCGCCGGTCTCTGCCAGCGCCAGCGCCCGCCCTTCCAGCGTTGTCACCAGATCGGGGCTGTCGGCGCCCAGCCCCGGCTCCAGCACCGCCAGCGCCTCGGCGAACAGCGGCAGGGCCTCGGCGTGGCGTCCCTGACCGGACAGGGTGATGGCCAGATTGGCGCGGGCGATACCGGTGAAGGGGTGCTCGGGCCCGGCCAGTTCGACCGCCATGGCCAGCACCCGCTCGAACACCGGCTGGGCCTCGACGTCCCGGTCGGCCACATGCAGATACCAGCCGAAATTGTTCAGCAGCTGCGCCAGCAGGAAGGGATCCCCCACCCCCTCGGCAATGCCCACCGCCCGGGCATAGGCGGCCTCGGCCTGATTCAGCCGGCCGGTCCGGCGCAGCACGTTTCCAAGGTTGCTGAGCACCAGCGCCACGGTGTCGCTGTCGCGGCCATAGGCGACCTCATAGATGCCCAGTGCCCGGCGAAAGATCGGCTCGGCCTCGGCGAACCGCCCCTGGGCCATCAGGGCATTGGCCAACTGGTTCATGGTGTCGGCGGTCAGCGGATCATCGGGCCCCAGCAGGTCCAGCCTCAGGCCCAGCCCCACCCGCGCCGCGCTCTCGGCCTCGGCGAACCGGCCCAGCGCGTCCAGCGCCCGGCCTTCCTCGAACAGCAGTTCGGCAACCGTCGCCGTGTCGGCCTGGTCCGCCAGCAGCGCCCGGGCCCGGGCGATATTGACGAGCGCCGCCTCATAGCGCCCCTGAATGTAGAACAGTCGCCCCTGGATCTGCAGCGGCGTGACCAGAGCCGGATCTGCCGCGCCGCGCGCCGCTTCAATGACGGCGACTGCGGTGGCGAGGGCCTGCTCTGCCTCGGCGGCGCGGTCGGTCGCCAGACGCAGGCGCGCCACCTCGACCCACGCGGCCGAGGCCTCCTCGACCTTGCCGGTTTGCGCGAACGCCGCTGCGGCCTCGACATAGGCAGCTTCTGCGGCGGCCACCTCCCCGGCTTCGCGGGCGGCGACGGCAGCCTGCAGACGTTCGCGGGCAAGGGCATCGGGGCTGGAGATGCGCACATCCGTCGGTCCGGCCGTCGGAGGGGGCGGCGGCGGCGGTGGTGGGGGCGGCGGCCTGTCCTGGGCCAGGGCGGTCCCGGCGATCATCAGGCTGCCTGCCAGCGCCGCACAGGCAGACAGCGCCCGGGTGACCAGACGGCGCAGCGAAGGATCAAGTCGGGGCGGGGCAAAGGACATGACGCGGCAACCTGCGCTGAACGCCGTTCTGAGACAAGCCCGCACACGGGATGAGCCGCTCGATGAACGCGGCATGAACAGACCCCTCTCATCGGGTTCAGGTGGGGCGCGCGAGTATGGGGCCATAGTTTCACCCGACCCTCCACGAAAGGACGGATCCATGACCCGCACCCTGACCTCCGACACCGCCCAACGCACCGCCGTGACGGGCGCCCTGACCGCCGGTGTGCTGGCGCTCGGCCTCATGGTCGCCAACCCGGTCTCAGCCCAGAACTACCGCTATGACCGCTATCCGGACCGCGACCGCTCTTCCAGCGGCGAGGATGTCTTGCTGGGCGCGGCTGTCGGCGCTATCGCCGGGGCCATCATCGGCAATGGCGAGGGCGAATATATTCTGGGCGGCGCTGTCGCCGGGGCCGCCATCGGCGCCACCGCCAACCGGGGCGATGACTGTAACTACTATCGTGGGGGCCGCTGCTACCGGAACCAGGGCCACTGGGAGCGCGAGCACGGCATCAACAGCCGTGATCCCCGCTACTATGGCAATGACCGTCGCGACCAGCGTTACGACCAACGGTACGACCGCCGCTACGATCGTCGCGATGACCGCCGGGATCGCCGCTACGACCGCCGGGATGACCGTCGCGACTACCGCTACGACCGTCGCTGGTAAGGTCTAGATCAGCCGCTCAAACAACGACCGCGTGGACGGGTCCCAGCTCTCTGGGGCCCGTTTCGCTGAGTCGCGGCTCTCTTGCGCAGCCCCCAGCACTCGCTTCGCCAGCACCTTGCCCAGTTCGACCCCCCACTGGTCAAAGCTGTTGATGTCCCAGATCACGCCCTCGATGAAGGTCTTGTGCTCATAAAGCGCCAGAAGCGCGCCCAGCGCCTGCGGCGTCAGCCGGTCCATCAGGATGGTGGTCGAGGGCCGGTTGCCCGGAAAGGCGCGGTGGGGCGCCAGTCGTTCGGCCTCGCCCTGGTCCATCCCCTGCTCCATCATTTCAGCCAGCGCAGCCTCGGCCGTCCGTCCCCGCATCAGGGCCTCGGACTGGGCCACCGCATTCGACCACAGGGGCGCGCCGTCCCGGCCCTCCAGAGTCTGCTTCACCACCACGAATTCGGCCGGCACCACATCGGGTCCCTGATGCAGCTGCTGGAAAAAGGCGTGCTGGCCGTTGGTGCCGGGCTCGCCGAACACCACCGGCCCGGTGCCGCGCGTCGCCGGCTTGCCCTCGCGGGTCACCCGCTTTCCGTTCGACTCCATCTCCAGCTGCTGCAGAAAGGCCGCAAGACGCCGGAGGCCATGGGCATAGGGCGCGACCGTCCGCGCCCGCCGCTTCAGCCCCTCGACATTATAGACCTGCGCCAGCGCCATCAGCACCGGCGCATTGTAGGCCAGCGGGGTCTCGAGAAAGTGCCGGTCCATCTCGCTGGCCCCGGCCAGCAGGCTGCGAAAGACCTCTCCGCCCAGACCGATCGCGCACGACAGGCTGACCGCCGACCACAGGGAATAGCGCCCCCCGACCCAGTCCGAAAAGCCGAACACCTGACCACAGCCGAACGACTCGGCCTTGTCGGGCGCCGCTGACACGCCGACCAGATGCCGCCGCAAGCCCTCTTCCGGCAGGGCGGCGGCCAGCCAGTCCCGCGCGAGCACGGCATTGGTCAGGGTCTCCTGCGTCGTGAAGGTCTTGGAGACGACGATAACCAGCGTCGAGGCCGGATCCAGCCCCGTCAGCGCCTCGGCTATCTCCTGCGGATCGATATTGGCGACGAACCGCACGTCGATCGCCGGGTCCAGCGGCCTCAGCGCGTCCCACACCAGACGCGGCCCCAGATCCGAGCCGCCGATGCCGATGTGAACCACCGCCCGGAACCTTTCGCCCGTCGCACCAGCCTCTTCACCGGCCCGGATCGCTTCGGCATAGGCGACCATCTGGTCGCGCACCTGTTCGACCTCGCGCGACACCGGCTCGCCCAGCGCCTCGAAATGCGCCCCGTCGGGGGCCCGCAGCGCAGGGTGCAGCACCGCCCGCCCCTCGGAGGCATTGACAGCAGCCCCGTTGAACAGGGCCCGCTTCCAGTCGCCGACGTCACAGGCCTCGGCCAGCGCCAGACAGGCATCCAGCCCCTCTGCGGTAAAGGCCTGTTTCGACAGGTCGAGGGTCAGGCCCGCTACCTCCAGCGTCAGCCGCCCGACCCGCCCTGCCTCCTGATCGAACAGGGTCTCGATCCGGGCATCCCCGTCGCGGGCGGCGACCGCATCAAACCGGGTCCAGGCCTCCGCCCGGCGCTTTTCATCAGTCAGGGGCAGGGCGATGGACATGGGCGACTCCGGATCGTGGGGTGGGCGTCAAGGGCTCGTTTACGGCTGGGGCGTAAACCGGTGCAATCCCCAAGGTCGCCCCGATTCGGGAAACGACCAGAAGATTGATGTCATCATGGGCGCTCTGGCGCCCGGAAAGGTTCCCATGTCCTGCGGACTGGCCCTCGCGACTGCCCTGCTGCTCACAAACCCCGATGTGGCGCTGGCCGCTTCGGTGGATCCGGCCACCGTGCCCGCCGACCTGACGGGTCTGGCCGCCGAGCCCCTGTTCGTCGACATCGTCTCCCGGTCCGGACGCCTCAAGGGTGTGGCCGAGGGCTGGGCCGCGTCCGGCGCCGTTCACGCGCCCGGTTTTCTGACCGGCAGCGAATGGCTGACCTTCCGCACCGAGGCCACGGCGCTGGGTGAGCTCAATATGCAGGGCCATCTGATCCTCAAGTCGCGCGAGAGCGAAGGCGACATGACCTGCATCCTGCGCGGCCTGTCCGAGGACCTGCCGGTCCGTCTGGCCGATATGGAAGCCGCCGATAGCGCGGGTGCCCGCGATCTGGCCCTGGCCGAACTGGTGCACCTGTTCGACGACAACATCGCCGTCATCACCAGCCCGGCCCAAACCTTCCCGGAATAGGGGCGTTTCCGGAATAAAGCCGTTCCGGAGTAAGGGTCCCTACGCCCCGTCCAGCTCGTCCGCATATTTGATCGAGCAGCCATAGGGCGTGGCGAACGGGGTCGCGACCGGACGTCCGGCCTCCATGTCCGTCAGCGCCGCCTTTACATAGTTGGTGGCACCTTCCAGATCCTCGATCTTGTTGGTCGGGCGGTCGTCGATGCCGCCCACGAACAACAGTCGTCCTTCCGGATCGATGATCCGCATGTCCGGCGTGGTCTTCGCGTCATACAGGCGGCCGACCGTGCCCTCGGGGTCCAGCAGCAGATGGGTGGCGGCGGCATTGTTGCGCGACTGCCATTCCCGCGCCGCCTCGCCCTCGACATAACCCTGCTGGCCGGGGGCCGAGGATATGATGGTCAGCCACACGACGCCGTCGCCGGTCGCCTCGCGCTGGAGGGCCTGCATGGCGCCGGCCTCATAGTGTTTCTGGACATAGGGACAGCCCTCATTGGTCCATTCCAGAACGACCGTCCTGCCGCGGAAATCGGCCAGGCTGCGTTCCACCCCCTCGGCATCGACCAGGGTAAAGGCCGGGGCCATGTCGGCGGTCGGGGCTTCCGCGGTCTCTGTCGCCCCGGTCTCGGGGGCCTCGGTGGCGGGGCTACAGGCGGCCAGAAGCGCCAGGGCGGCGCCGGTGGCCAGCAGTCGGATGATCATCGCAGTCTCTCCGTCAGGGTGGGCAGGAAATCAGAACCTCATGAACCGGCGTCGCGGATCGCCTCGGCGACCAGTCCCGGCGTCAACAGTTGCGGCAGCACGCGCGGGGCCTCGGCGCCCGGCGCATACAGCAGATAAAGCGGAACGCCCGACCGCCCGTGGCGCTCCAGCTCGCGGGTGATGGCGGGATCGCGCACCGTCCAGTCGCCGACCAGATAGACGGCATTCGTCTCGTCCATGGCCGTGCGGACCTGACCGGACGACAGCGCCACCCGCTCATTGATCTTGCAGGTCACGCACCAGTCGGCGGTGAAATTGACCAGCACAGGGCGTCCGTCGGCCTGTGCCGCCGCAACGGCCTCCGCTGACCAGACCCCGGCCTGTGGCCCGGCGTCTGCCGATGCGGTGGCCTCCGTCGGCGGGACCGGCTCCATCCGGCTGACGACGACCAGTGATGCGATCATGGCGACCCCCGACACGGCGGCGAGGATCAGGGCCCAACGTCCTGCCCCGGCCTGCCGCACGCCCCACAGCCACAGGGCAAGGGCCAGCATCAGCCCGGCGATCAGCCCCAGCGCCAGCACCTCACTGCCCGCCTGCCGCGCCGCCACCCAGGCCAGCCACAGGGCGGTCGCATACATGGGAAAGGCCAGCAGGCCCTTCATCCGGTCCATCCACAGCCCCGGTCGGGGCAGCCGCGCCAGCAGGGCCGGGCTGAACGCCACGACCACGAACGGCAGGGCCAGTCCCAGCCCCAGCATCAGGAACACGATCAGGGCCGCGGCCCATGGCATGATCAGGGCCGCCCCCAGCGCTGCGGCCATAAACGGGGCGGTGCAGGGCGCGGCCACGGCCACGGCCAGCACGCCGGTAAAGAAAGCACCCGTGCCCCCGGGCAGGCGCGACAGTCGCGCCTCGCCCAGCCCCTGCAAGGACTGGCCGATGTGATAGACGCCCGACAGGTTCAGCCCGACGGCCAGCGTCAGCAGCGACAGCGACAGCACCACGACCGGGCTCTGCAGCTGAAAGCCCCAGCCAACCGCCTCGCCCGCCGCCCGCAGCCCCAGCATCAGCCCGGCCAGCAGCAGGAAGGTCACCAGCACCCCGGCCAGGAACATCAGACCGTCGCGCCGCGCCTCCTGCGGGGCGTGTGCCGCCCGCGCCAGCGCCGCCGCCTTCATCGCCAGAATGGGAAACACACAGGGCATCAGGTTCAGGATCAGTCCCCCGACCAGCGCCAGCAGCGCCGCCTGCATCAGGGCCGAGGGGTCGAATCCGGCCGGACCGGCGGCATCTTCCGCCCGCAGGGTGCCGCCGCCGCTGATCCCGTCGGGCAGAGGGCCGGGCTCGGCAACGATCTCGAAGGCGCCCTGTCCGGTGGTGATGACCCCGGCCACCGGCCCGATCAGCCCGCCCGCGCGCACCTTGCCGCCGGGTGTCAGGTTCAGTCTCAGCCCCTCGGGACCCCAGGTACCGGTCTGGGTCGCAGCATGGTCGATGATCCCGCCCTCGAAGGGGAAGAAGTAGACAGGCCCGGGGCCCTCGGGCCCCTGAACGGCCTCGCCGGTGATCGCCAGGGTGAGGCTCCCGTCGTCGCCGCGCGCGACCCGGGCGGCCAGCCCTGCCGGACGCGGCGAGGACTCCAGCACAGTCTGAATGGCGCTCGCATGGCGGGTCTCCAGCGGGGTCTGGTCCGCCGCCCCGACCGGGAGGCGCAGGCCCAGCGTCAACTCGTCCGGTACGCACATCTCGGCGCTGCACACCAGAAACAGGGCCGTGACCGACAGGTTCAGAATCCGGCCCGGCTCGGCGTCGGCGGGCACGGTGATCGGCACCGGCAGATAGACCACGTCCGAATAGCCATAGTTCATCAGACCCGAGAGCGGCTGCCGCTCCGGCAGGGGCCAGACGATCTCGCCCGCCTCGAGGCCATCGGGCAGGCGCCAGTCCAGGGTGGTGGCCCCGCCCGAATCTCCGGGATTGCGCCAATAGGTATGCCAGTCCGGCTCGATGTCCTGACGCACGGCCAGGATCAGCGTCGAGCCGGGCGTCGCGCTCGCGGTCATGGAGACCAGTTCGGCCGTGATCCGTTCGGTCGAGGCCGGACCGACGGTCGACGAGGCGTCCTGCGCCGGGACCGGCACGGCCACCAGCGCCAGCCAGCCCCCGATCAGGAGGGCGAGCAGGCAAGCCACAAGGGAAGTCGGTCGCCGCAGCCTCGTCACCCGGATCCTCGTCAACAATCGATCTGGGCCTACCCTAGACAGGGAAGGGCCGACAGGTCACGCCCCGGGGCTCTGTGCGACGGCAGGTCGCGGTTAGCGGCGCGGGGCCGCGTCCACGATGACCTCGGTGCGGCGACGCAGCGGCTCGGCTGTGCCATCGGCAGTGACCGCTCCGGTGTCGCCCTCGACCGCGATCTCGAACGCCGGCAGGGGCCAGCCCTCGGCCTCGAGCGCCTCGGTGACGGCGACCGCGCGCCGCTCTGACAGGCCCTGATTGGCCGCCGACGACCCCGTGGCCGAGGCCAGGCCGACGATCTGCACCTTGCGGATGTCGCAGTCCCTGAGCTGGTCAGCGGTCATGCGGATCGCCCGCCAGGCGGGATCCGTCAGCTGGGCCTGGCCTTCACCAAAATAGATGTCGAACCGCTTGGTCGTGCAGGTCGTCGGCGTCGAGACCAGATCGCTCCTGTCACGGAAGAGGCCCGAACCCTCGCACCCCGTCAGAACCAGGGCCGCGGCCCCCGCTACAGCCATAAAACGCAGCGTCGATATCGATGACATGATCAGCTCCCACCCGGACAGGGCTCCACCCTAACAGAAAAAGGCGGCCCTCCCGCATGGAAAGGCCGCCTGTCTCATCAGATTATCACACCGGGATCAGTACCGCGGCGGGTTCCGGCGCGTCCCGTCTTCCCAATAGCAGTCCCCTTCCGGATAGCAGTAGTAATAGGCGCCGCGCTGCTGGTCATAGTTGCGGCGCTGGTTGGCGCGGTCTTGCTGCGACCCGCGGATGGCGCCGGCGGCCCCGCCAACGGCAGCGCCGATGGCGGCGCCCGTTCCGGCACTGCCGTCACCCACATTGTTCCCGATAATGGCGCCGGCAACGGCACCAATGGCGGCACCGGCAGCGCCCTGCCGGACGGTCTGGTTCGGATTGCCATACGGATCACTGGCGCAGGCCGAGGTGAGCAGACCCGCAGCCGCAACGGCCAAAAATACCTTCTTCATCGTCAATCCCTTTTCCCTTCGGTTCGCCCCCGAGGTGAGAACGCTGGATTACTGTCCCGGTTCCTCGACTATATCTCGCATTAAGACTGTATTAAGGTCCGGGAGACGGGGCCGGGGGGCGTCTGTGCCACCGGTACTCCCGAACGTAGGGGGTTTAGCGTATGCGTTTCAACCAGATCACTCGCATGGCCGACGATGGCCACACCGGTCCTGTCTGGGCCCGCAAGAGCCGCCGGTCGGGCGGTGGCCTGTCGGGCATCTTCGGCCTGATCGTCACCCTTCTGGCCGTGTTCGGGGCCCTGACGGCCGCGCTCGGTGTCAAGGAACAGTCGCTCGCCGAGGGCGGGGCGGTCCTCGACAGCTGGATCACCAAGGGCGTCGATGGCGCCAGAGGTCTCGTCGGCCAGGCCCCTGAGGCCGCAGAGGCGGTGGCGGATGATGCCGGCGACCTCGCGGAAAAGACCGGGGATGCCCTGGAAGCCGGAGCCGAGAAGACGGCCGAAGAACTGTCCAACCCCTGAGCGGTCGCGCGTCGCGCATCGGGTTGGAACGCCATGGCCTGTCGGCACGTTGACGGGCCATGGCTGAAACCTTGACCGTAGATGAGTCGTCGCCCGAGCGCACGCTGACGACAGCCGTGCCGCTGGGCACAATCGTCGTTCTGGTCAATCCTCTGTCCGGGGGTGTCGGGGCCAATGCGGTGGCCGAGGTGGAGGCTATTCTGGCCGACTATCCCCTCACGGCGACGGTTGTCGCGCTGACGCCCGACGATTTCGACGACCAGGTGGACGCGGCCTTCGAGGCGAAGGTGGATGCCCTGTTCGTGCTGGCGGGCGACGGCACGGCTGGCACCATCGCCGCCCGGGCCGGGCCCAAGGGTCCGCTGGTGGCCCCCTTGCCCGGCGGTACGATGAACATGTTGCCCAAGGCGCTTTACGGCACGGGTGACTGGAAAGAGGCTCTGCGGCGGGCGCTCGAATCCGGCACCGAAATCGCCGTCGCCGGAGGACGCGTCGTGGATGCGACCGACTCCCGACCCTTTTTCTGCGCCGCCATTCTGGGCGCGCCCGCCCTGTGGGCCCCTGCGCGGGAAGCGGTCCGCACCGGACGTCTGCGACTGGCGTGGCTTTATGGCGTGAGGGCGCTGCGCCGCGCCTTCAGCGGACGGCTGCGCTATACACTGGTCGGTGAGCATCCGTCCCGAACCGAGGCCCTGGTCCTGATCAGTCCGACGATCTCCCGCGCAATCGACGCCGGTGCCGGGCTGGAAGCTGCCGCCATGAACACCACCGGCGCGGCCGAGGCCTTCCGGCTGGCGGCTCACGCCCTGTTCGACGACTGGCGACGGGATCCGGCAGTCCGGACACGCCCCACCCGCTATGCCAGCGTGGCGGCCCGCTCGCGCATCCCCGCTGTGATCGACGGCGAACCGACCCTTCTGGACTCCGAAGCCGAGGTCATCTTCGACGCCGTGGCCTTCCGCGCCCTCGCCCCCGCCCCCGAGCCCCAAGCCGAGGCGGAGGCAGGCGTCTGATGGGACGGATCGTCCAGATATCCGACATTCACTTCGGCTGCGAGATCCCCGAGGCGGTCGCGGCCGCCCATGACCTGCTGCACGACATACGACCGGACCTGACCCTGATCACCGGCGATATCACCCAGGTCGGGGCCCGCTCCGAATTCCTCGCGGCGGGCCGCTGGATCGACAGCCTGCCGGCACCCGTGTTCGTCACGGTCGGCAACCATGATGTGCCCTACTGGGACGTCGTGGCCCGGATCTTTCATCCCTGGACGGCGTTTGAGGCGGCGGTCAATCATCCTGCTCACGACCATCAGTTCAGCGCCCGCCTGACCGATACGGCCCTGATGGTGCGCGGTATTACGACGGCGCGTGGCTGGCAGGCCCGCCTGAACTGGTCGAAGGGCGTCATCGACCTCGACCAGACCGCCCGTGCTGCGGACGCCCTGTCCAGGGCTCCGGCGGGGGCACTCAAGATCGTGGCGGTCCATCATCCCCTGATCGAGATGGAAGGCGCCCCCGTCACCGGCGATGTGAAGCGCGGGCGACGGGCAGCCGAGCTGTTCGCGGACGCCGGCGTGGACCTGGTGCTGAGCGGCCATGTGCATGTGCCCTTCGCCCTGCCGATCCAGCTGGGCGATCACCGGTCCTACGCCGTCGGCTGCGGAACCCTGTCCCATCGCCTGCGCGGCGTGCCCCCCAGCATGAACCGCATCGAATGGGACGATGAGACCATCACCGTCACGGTGCTGGCCTTTGATGGACAGTCCTTTGTCGAGGACACGACCTGGACCCTGTCGCGCCGTCAGGACACCCGCAGTGCCGCGACCGCCCCCCGCCCCGAAGCCGTGGCCGAAGAGATGCGCCAGCTGGCCGAGGACGACCCGGACTGAGGTCGAACGGGGTCTTTTGCGCAGGCGTCCGGGCGGTGCTAGATGCGCGGCCATCCCGCCGCCTCCCCGCGCCCTCCAGACCGAGCCCACTCATGCCCGCCGCCCCCGACTTTCCGCCCGCCCCCGATGCCGTCCGCCCCGTCCGGGCGCTGATCTCCCTGTCTGACAAGTCGGGCTTGGTCGAGGTTGCACAGGCGCTCAACGATCTGGGCGTGGAACTGGTCTCGACCGGCGGCACGCGGGGTTCGATCGAAAAGGCCGGCCTGCCGGTGCGCGACGTCGCCGACCTGACCGGCTTTCCGGAAATGATGGACGGCCGGGTCAAGACCCTGCACCCGGTTGTGCACGGCGGGCTGCTGGGGGTCCGCAATGCGCCGGCGCATGCCGAGGCGATGGATCAACACAGCATCGGGCCGATCGATATCGCCTGGATCGATCTCTACCCGTTTGAGTCCACAGTTGAGTCGGGCGCGGGCTTCGAGGCCTGTATCGAGAACATCGACATCGGCGGGCCGGCCATGATCCGCTCGGCGGCCAAGAACCACGGCCACGTCGCCGTCTGCGTCGACCGCGACGCCATGGATCAGGTGATCGCCGCCCTGACGGCAGATGGAGCGACCTCGCTGAACCTGCGCAAGCAATTGGCCGCCCGCGCCTTTGCCCGCACCGCCGCCTATGACGCCGCCGTCAGCGGCTGGTTCGCGGCGCAGGTCGAGGACGCGGCTCCGCTGCGCAAATCCATCGCCGGCACCCTCGCCCAGACCCTGCGCTACGGCGAGAACCCGCACCAGACGGGCGCCTTCTACCGCACGGCCGACCGTCGTCCCGGCGTCGCCAACGCCCGCCAACTGCAGGGCAAGGAACTGGGTTACAACAACATCGCCGACGCCGACGCCGCCTGTGAGCTGGTGGCCGAGTTCGCCGAGCCCGCCTGCGTGATCGTCAAGCATGCCAACCCCTGTGGAGTGGCGGTCGGCAATGACCTGTCGAGCGCCTATCAGCGCGCGCTGGCGTGCGACCCGGTCTCGGCCTTTGGCGGGGTGGTTGCGGTCAATCGGCCCCTGACCGAGGCGGACGCGCGACTGATCACCGACATCTTCACCGAGGTGGTCATCGCCCCGGGTGCGGATGAGGGCGCCCGGGCCATCTTTGCGGCCAAGAAGAATCTGCGGCTGCTGCTGACCGACGGCCTGCCCGATCCCGTGCAGGCCGGGTCGGTGTTCCGCTCGGTCGCCGGGGGCTTCCTCGTCCAGTCGCGCGATCTGGCGCGGATCCCCCCCGCCGACCTGACCATCGTCACCAAACGCCAGCCGAGCGACGCCGAGGTGCGTGACATGCTGTTCGCCTTCACCGTGGCCAAGCACGTCAAGTCCAACGCCATCGTCTATGCGAAGGACGGCCAGACCGCCGGCATCGGCGCGGGTCAGATGAACCGGCGCGACAGCGCCCGCATCGCCACCATCCGCGCCCGCGAGGCCGGAGAGGCCCAGGGCCTGCCCTCTCTGGCTGAGGGTTCCGCCTGTGCGTCCGAGGCCTTCTTTCCCTTCGCCGACGGCCTGCTGGAGGCGGTGGCCGCCGGGGCCACCTCGGTCATCCAGCCGGGCGGCTCGATCCGCGATGCCGAGGTGATCGCCGCCGCCGACGACAAGGGCATCGCCATGGCCTTTACCGGCGTCCGAGTGTTCAGGCATTGATGGTCGATGGACGCGCTTGCGGAACGCTGGGCCCGGCTTGAGCCGCACGTCACGGAGGTCGGGCCGGACGACGACCGGCCGCGTCCGGCGGTACTGTTGTTCCACGGTTGCGGGGGGATCCGCGATCATCTGCCCCTCTATGCCGAGGCGGCGAAGGCGGCAGGCTGGCGGGCATACATCGTTGATTCCTTTGCGGCGAGGGGGTGGAGCCGCACCTTTGCCATGGCCACGGTCTGCACCGGCGTCCATTTCCGGGGACACGCCCGGGGCGGGGATGTGCTGGCCACGATCGACGGCCTGTCGCGCAAGCCCGAGGTCGACGCCGGCCGCCTGTGTCTGGCCGGGTGGAGCCACGGCGGCTGGGGCATTATGGAAGCAATGAGCGCCGACCCCCGGCCCGGGGCGCTGGGCCTCTCTGACCCCGCCGCCTGCGATCTGGCGGGGGTGAAGGGGGCCTGGCTGGCCTACCCCTACGTCGGCCTGCTGGCAGCCAACCGGATGAAGCCGTGGCGGCACTGCCCCCGGACCATCGGGGTCATCGCCCGGACCGACCACCTGACCACGGTCCGCAACGCCGAGCGGGTCCACGCCATGGTCCGCGACTGCGGCGTCGAGGTCGAGACCTGGATCGCCGAGGGCACCCATTCCTTTGACGAACCGATGAGCGCCCCGCCCATGCGCCACGACCCCGAACTGACGCAGGAAGCGATCCGGCGCTTCACCGCCCTGCTGACCGACCTCGCCCCCTCATTCCAGGATACGGGCCTCTAGACGGGCTCGATGACCACCTCGCTGCGGATGGAATTGGCCAGATAGCAGGCCTCATGCGCCCGGTGGTGCAGGTCGTCCAGCACCTCGGCCGAGGGGGCCTCGCCGCCCCAGCGGATGTCGGGGCGCAGGGTCACCCGCGTGATCGACACCTTGCCCCGCTCGTCCCGGCCCATGCTCGCGACAGCCGCGTCCGTATAGCGATCGACCGTCAGGCCCGCCTTGGCTGCATAGGCGAGGAAGAACAGCATGTGGCAGGCCGAGACCGCCGCGACCAGCGCCTCTTCCGGATCCACAGCCGCGGGGTCCGAACCGGGCACCGGTGGGGCGGACGAGCCGCGCACCACGGCGCCCCCGTCAAACCGCCACTCGTGACCGCGGGAATAGGCCCCGTCGGTGAACGATTGATCGCCGCGCGACCAGTCGACGGTTGCGGTGTGCTCGCTCATCCTAGGCCCTCCAGAAGCCCACGATCCGTTTGACCTCGTCGACGACCGGATCGGCGACGGCTGAGGCGCGTTCGGCGCCGTCAGCCAGCACACGGTCGATCTCGGCGGGGTCGGCCATCAGGCGGCGCATCTCGGCGGTGACCGGGGCCATGGCGGCGACCGCCACCTCGGCCAGTTTGGGCTTGAAGGCGCCAAAGCCTTGCCCGGCGAACTCGGCCAGCACGGCCTCCTTTGTCTGGTCCGAGAGGGCGGCATACAGGGTGACGAGGTTCTTCGCCTCGGGCCGTCCCTCCAGCTCGTCCATGGTCTCGGGCAGGGGCTCGGGGTCGGTCTTGGCCTTCCTCACCTTGGCGGCGATGGTGTCGGCATCGTCGGTCAGATTGATGCGGCTGAGGTCGGACGGGTCGGACTTGGACATCTTGGCCTGACCGTCCCGGAGGCTCATCACGCGCGGGGCCGGGCCCTGGATGACGGGGTCGGGGATGGGGAAGAAGCCCGGCACGCCGAAGTCACTGTTGAACTTCTGGGCGATGTCACGCGTCAGCTCGAGGTGCTGTTTCTGGTCCTCGCCGGTCGGGACCTCGGTCGCCTTGTAGACCAGGATGTCGGCGGCCTGCAGCACCGGATAGGTATAGAGGCCGACCGAGGCGCGTTCCTTGTGCTTGCCCGACTTCTCCTTGAACTGGGTCATGCGGTCCAGCCAGCCGAGGCGGGCGACGCAGTTGAACACCCAGGCCAGCTCCGCATGGGCACGGACGGCCGACTGCGGGAAGATCACCGACCGCGCCGGATCGAGGCCCGAGGCCAGATAGGCGGCGGCGATCTCGCGCGTCTGGGCGGCCAGCTTTTGGGGCTCCTGCCAGACGGTGATGGCGTGCAGGTCGGCCACGAACAGGAAGCAGGGGGCCCCCGCGTCCTGCAGCTGGGTGAAGCGCTTCAGCGCCCCCAGATAGTTGCCGAGGTGCAGGGCACCCGAGGCCTGGATGCCGCTGAGGATGCGGCGCGGACCGGAATAGACGGGAGGCGTATCAGTCATGGTCAGGGCCATGCCCCAGCCGGGGCGGGAGGGCAAGTGGGGGCATCAGGCCTTGCCTCCATTGCCGCGCTGGACCAGCGCCTTCAGCTCGGAGATGCGGACCGCGCGGGTGGCGAGGGCGAGGACGGCATAGGCCAGGCCGCCGACGGCGGTGACCAGCAGGACCGAAAGCTCCTTGGCGCCATGGTCAAGGCCGAGGCCGGACAGGGCCTGTCCGATGGAGGGCTCATAATACGGCCGGGCCCAGGTGGCGACGGCGACCAGCAGGCCCATGCCGGCAGCGGCAAAGGCGATGCGGATCAGGCGCGAGACCAGCGCCGGGCCGGGCCGGTAATGGTCCCGCCGCCACAGGGTCAGCGCCAGCAGGCCGGCATTTGACCAGGCGGCGGCGCTGACGGCCGCGGCGATGCCGGGCACGCCCATATTGGCCCCGAAGAACAGTCCGACGGCCAGCGTCACATTGACGACCACCGAGACCAGTGCAAAGCGCATCGGGCTTTTCGTATCGCCGCGGGCAAAGAAGGCGGGCGCCAGAATCCGGATCAGCACAAAGGCCGGCACGCCCCAGCCGAACTGGAACAGGGCTTCGGCCGTGGCGCGGGCATCGACGTCGAGGAAGGCGCCCCGCGTGAACAGGGCGTCGATCAGGAAATAGGGCATGCCCATCAGGGCGGCGGCAGCCGGAAGGGTCAGGGCCATGGACAGCAGCACGGCCTGATCCATCGAGGTCTTTTGCCGGGCGCGGTCATTGGAGGCCACGGCCGCCGACAGACGCGGCAGCAGGGCGATGCCGATCGCCACCCCGACCAGCCCGAGCGGCAACTGATACAGCCGGTCTGCGGTCGCCAGCCAGCTGCGGCCGCCCTCAACGAAACTGGCCAGATTGCCCGAGACGAAGACGTTCAGCTGGGTCGCCGAATTACCGATGGCGGCGGGGATGGCGGTGATGATGATGGCCTTGACCGCCGGCGTCAGGCGCGGGATCGCCAGATGGATGTTGGCCCCGGCCTTGCGCACGGCCCACCAGCACAGGCCGGCCTGGGCCACGCCCGCAGCCAGCACCGCCCACGACGCCGCATAGGCCGCGCCGACCTGTCCGCCCGTGGCTGGAATGACGGCGGCCAGCATGATCAGGTTCAGCAGGATCGGATAGGCGCCCGAGACGATGAACCGCCCGCGCGCATTCAACACACCCGACAGCAGGGCGGCGACGGCCATGCAGGGCAGATAGGGCATGGTGATCTGGGTCAGGACCACGGCCAGCTTGAACCGCGCCGGATCGTCGAGGTAGCCGACGTTGATGACCGTCATGATCCACGGCATGGCCAGCTGGGCGACGATCGTCAGGATCACGGTGACCATGGCGACCATGGCCAGCGCCTGGGTGGCGACGCGGTCGGCGGCCTCGGGGCCTTCGGTCTCCAGCGTACGGGCATAGGCGGGGACGAAGGCGGCGGCAAAGGCCCCCTCGGCAAAGATGCGCCGGAACAGATTGGGGAAGCTGAGGGCCGTATTATAGGCGTCGGCGGCAGGCCCGGCCGAGGCCCCGAGCGCCGCCGAGATCACCACATCGCGGGCAAAGCCGGCCCCGCGACTGATCAGGGTCAGGCCGCTGAAGATGGCCGAGGACCGCATCATGCCGCCCTCACGACGGGCGGGCGCTGCCGCCGGGGTGGTCCCGCCGGGGGTGGTGGTGGCCGTGGCCTCGGGCGTCGGAACGGTCTCGGGCGGCAGGCTCACAGGATCGGGCTCACGGGCGTTGGCTCTGGCAGGCGGAACACCAGCCATAGGCCGATTTCAGATGCGTTGCACTCATCGAAAAACACCGTCTGAATAGTCTGAACCGTCTGGAATGCATTCTCCGCCCGCCAGACTTCATCCCTTCTCCCGATGGGAGAAGGTGGCGCGTGAGCGCCGGATGAGGGGCGGAGGTGTCCGTCGGTGAACGCCGTGGCAGCGCCTGCATGCGGCAAGAACCCCTCCACCACTCCGTGGTCCCCCTCCCCATGAATGGGGAGGAGATGAATTTATACCGTCTGAACCGTCTGAATAGTCTCAATTCGCCCTCCTCCGGTCGGGGTATCGGCAACCGGACAGTATGGGGGATGCGGCGGCCAGGGCGGGCAGAACGCTGCGAGACGCGGCAGGGGCCTTGAACGGGCTGGGGATTCGGGCGGCGGCTATCGCAATTGCAGTCTCCTCCCTGGCGAAGCCGGGGAGGTGGCGCGGCGCATTGGCGCCGTGACGGAGGGGATCTTGAGGGCGAGCGCGCGGTGAAGAACCCCTCCACCGCTTCGCGGTCCCCCTCCCCATCAAGATGGGGAGGAGACGCCGGGCCTCAGTCCTCGGGGGCAGCCTTGAGCTCGGCGTCGACTTCGTCCATGGCCATGCCGAGGGCATAGTCGGCCATGAGGCCGTAGGTGGCCTGATGTTCGGGGTCGTCGATGGCCCAGGCGCCGTTGGTCATCATGCCCTGACCCACGGCCATCGCCTCGGCGATGCCCATGCCGCCGGCCTGATCGGCCTCGGCCAAAGCCTCAGCCACGACCGCCTCGATGTCGACTTCGGCCAGCGCCTCGGCGACGATGCCGGACACGGACACCGAGACCGTCTGGGTGAAGGCCAGGACGTCGGGCTGATACTCGCCCCACAGCGCCATGACGGCGGCTTCCTTCTGGTCCTCGGTCAGGCTGTCGTCTTCCGAGATCGCTTCGGCGCGTTCGGCGAACTCGTCCATCCGGCCCTCGAAGACCTCGGCGGCGGCTTCCAGAGCGGCTTCAGCGGATTCCGGCTCGGCGGTCTGGGCTACGGCGGCGGAAACCGGCAGCAGGGCCAGGGCGGCGGCAAGCGACAGGGCACGGATCATGGTCAGACCTCCTGAGCGAGATAGGGGCGGCTTATTCGCCTTCGGCGGCCATGGCAGCAGCCAGTTCACCGGACAGCAGACCGGGGACCAGCATTTCGACGAACATGTCCTCGATCATGCCAGCGGCCAGTTCGGCGTCCTCGGCGGTGCCGCCCTCGTCGAGGGTCTGCTGGCGGACGAAGCCCGACAGCATGGCGACGAAGCCGTCGATTTCGGGCTTCTTGCGGTCGATGGCGGCCTGCATGCGGGCCTGACGGTCTTCTTCGGTCAGGCTGGTGTCGGCGCGGATGGCCTCGATCTCGACGACCAGCGCCTCGAGCGTGACCTCAAAGGCCGCGGCGCGGGCTTCAAGCTCGGCCTCGGTGACCGGGTCCTGGGCGATGGCAACCGCCGCAACGGGCGCGGCTAAGGCGGGCAGGGCGAAGGCCGACAGGCCGAGGGCGGAGACGGCAACGGCGGAGAGGATCAGACGACGCATGGGAGGGCCTTTGGGCTTGGGGATAATCGTTACCCCAAGACTTTACCCATCAGGCCCGCCCTTCAAGTGAAATCGCGGTAAGGCTGCGTCAGGTCCCGGATCAGGCCCCGCCGGTCCGGCGATTCCGGCGCTCCAGAACCCGCAGGCGCAGGGCGTTCAGCTTGATGAAGCCCGCCGCGTCGCGGTGGTCATAGGCCTGGACGCCTTCCTCGAAGGTCACCAGGTCCTGATCATAGAGGCTGAGCGGGCTCTCGCGGCCGATGACCGTGGCATTGCCCTTGTAGAGCTTGACCCGCACGGTGCCGGTGACCTGCTCCTGGCTCTTGTCGATGGCCGCCTGCAGCATCTCGCGCTCGGGGGCGAACCAGAAGCCGTTGTAGATCATCTGGGCATAGCGGACGGCCAGTTCGTCCTTCAGATGCATGGCGCCGCGATCCAGGGTGATCGACTCGATGCCCCGGTGGGCGGCCAGCAGGATGGTGCCGCCCGGCGTTTCATAGATGCCGCGCGACTTCATGCCGACGAACCGGCCCTCGACCAGATCCAGACGGCCGATGCCGTTGTCGCGGCCCAGATCGTTCAGGCGAGCCAGCAGGGTGGCGGGCGAGAGGGCCTCACCGTCGATCGAGACCGCGTCGCCGCGCTCGAAACCGATGGTGATGACGGTGGCCTGATCGGGCGCATCCTCGGGCGCGATGGTGCGCTGATAGACGAATTCGGGCGCCTCGACCGCCGGGTCCTCCAGCACCTTGCCCTCGGACGAACTGTGCAGAAGGTTGGCATCGACCGAGAAGGGCGCCTCGCCGCGCTTGTCCTTGGCGATCGGAATCTGGTGCTTTTCGGCAAAGTCCAGCAGGGCCTCGCGGGACTTGAAGTCCCATTCGCGCCAGGGGGCGATGACGCGGATGTCGGGCTCCAGCGCATAATAGCCCAGCTCGAAGCGGACCTGATCATTGCCCTTGCCGGTGGCGCCGTGACAGACGGCGTCGGCGCCGACCATGCGGGCGATCTCGATCTGGCGCTTGGCGATCAGCGGCCGGGCGATGGAGGTGCCCAGCAGATACTGGCCTTCATAGAGGGCATTGGCGCGGAACATGGGGAAGACGAAGTCCCGGACGAATTCCTCGCGCAGGTCGTCGATGAAGATGTTCTCGGGCTTGATGCCCATGCGGAGCGCCTTTTCGCGCGCGGGCTCCAGCTCCTCGCCCTGGCCCAGATCGGCGGTGAAGGTCACCACCTCGGCGCCATACTCCGTCTCGAGCCATTTCAGGATGATGGAGGTGTCGAGCCCGCCCGAATAGGCAAGGACAACCTTCTTGGGCTTGAAGTCGGACATGGTGGATACCTCGGGGCCGGGGCGCGGGGAGGCGCACGAAACGATGGCCGCGCTTAAAGAACCAGACGCCCGCGAGCGCAAGCCCCGGCTTGTTCTAACCCCACGGCCCGCGCGGGGCGGAGGGGGTGGCCGGCACGGTGGTGCCGGGCGCGGCACTGACCGGCGGGCGCGGATGCAGGGGCGTGGCGCCCGTGGAAACGGCCAGCGCCATCAGGGCCTTGATGCGGTTGCCGGTCGCCGGGTGGGTCGAGAACAGGCTGTCGGCCCCCTTGCCGGCCAGCGGATTGATGATGAACAGCTGGCCCGAGGCCGGATTGCGCTCGGCCACCGGATTGTGGATGCGACGGGCATAAGCCTCGATTTTTTCGAGAGCGGCGGCGAGGGCATGCGGGTCGCCGGCGATCCCGGCGCCGATACGGTCGGCCTCGTACTCGCGGGTGCGGCTGATGGCCATCTGCACCAGACCGGCGGCCAGCGGGGCCAGCAGCATCAGGGCAATCGTGCCGATCAGACCGCCGGTGCGCTCGCGGTCGCCGCCAAAGAACAGGGCGAAATTGGCCAGCGCCGAAATGGCGCCCGCGACCGTGGCGGTGACCGTCATCACCAGTGTGTCGCGGTTCTTCACATGGGCCAGCTCATGGGCCATGACGCCGCGCACCTCGTCCCGCGTCAGCAGGTCCAGCAGGCCCGAGGTGGCGCAGACGGCGGCGTTCTCCGGATTGCGGCCGGTGGCAAAGGCATTGGGCTGGTCCGAGGGGATGATGGCCACCACCGGACGGGGCAAGCCGGCGCCCTCGGCCATCTGCAGGACATCGGCGACATAGGCCCGCACGACGGCATTGGGGTGGGTCTCGTCGACCGGCTGGGCCCGGTACATCCGCATGACGATCTTGTCGGCGTTCCAGTAGCTGACCAGATTGAGGGCCGCCGCCAGACCCAGGGCAATGACCATGCCCACGGCGCCGCCGATCAGATAGCCGATGCCGACGAACAGGGCCGTCAGGGCGGCCAGCAGGATGAAGGTCTTGGCGTGGTTCATGACCGGACGGGAACTCTGACTGTTGGTCGGCGAGACGGACGGACTGGCCGTCGTGTCACCGGTCTCCTATGTGTCCTCAGCCCCGCCGCGCCTCAAGAGGACCCGCCTGTGACCGAAGCGCCCACCCCCACCGATGACGTGCCGGACGCCGTGGTCCACAACGCCGACCTTCCGGGGGCCACGCCGCACCGGCCCCTGACCGATCTGGAGCGCCGCGTGCTCGAGGAGGCCGCCGCCCGCAATGCCGAGGCCGATGCGGCCGGGCCCCCCTCGGACGAGGTCGGCGGCCCGCGCGGCCCCGAGCCGACCCGCTACGGCGACTGGGAGCGCAAGGGGCTGGCCGTCGACTTCTAGGTCATGCCCTGAGCGAATCCGTCGCCTCCCGGGAGAAAAACGAACGATCCGCCGGGCATGGCGTTAACGTTTCGTTCATCCCCGCCGCACCGGCGATTTCGAGGATAAGGCGATGCCGACTCCGCGCTCCTTTCGCGCCCTGACCCCCCGCACTCTGGCACTGGGTGCCGGCCTTGCGGCCCTGACGCTGGCCGCTGCCACGCCCGCCGCGGCACAATACCGGGATCAGTATCGCCCGCCGGCGCAGGCCTATGCCAGCTATGGCAGTTACGGCCAGTCCTATGGCCGGGCCGATACCCGGGTGGTCGTCACCTACGGCCAGCCCTCGCCCTATGACTATGGCTACAGCTATCCGCGCACCGGGGCTGCGGGTGCAGTCTATGAAGGCGAGACGCGGGTCTATGCCGCGACCGGGGCTGCGGCCACCGGGCGGGGTAGCTACGGCTATGACGACTACGGATACGGTGGAGGCTATTACCAGTCGCCGCGTCCGCATGACGGCTATGCCTATCGCTACCGCCAGCGTCACGACAGCTATGGCCTTGGTCACGACCGGGATTACGACCGGGGCGGGCGCTATGGCTACAGCCGCTATCAGGGCTATCGCGACGAATACGGCTATCAGGACGACCGGCCCCGGTCCGACCACCGCCGTGATCGCTATGACGACCGCTATGACCGGAGGGACCGTCGCTATGACCGCCGGCGCGACTGCGACTGCTCCGACGTCTATATGTACGACCGCTAGACTTCGAGCATTTCGGCGGCAATCCGCGCCGCCGCCATCGATGGACTGTCTGCGGCCACCACCGGGCGCGCCACCACCAGATGAGTGGCCCCGGCCCTGAGCGCGTCTGACGGGGTTGCCACCCGCTGCTGATCGCCCCTGTCGGCCCCGGCCGGCCTTACGCCCGGGGTGATGATCAGGAAGTCCGGCCGGCCAGCCGCCTGTGCCAGCGCGCGCACCCGGGCGGCTTCGAGCGGGCTGGACACCACCCCGTCCATGCCCAGATCCAGCGCCTGACGGACCCGCCGCTCGACCAGATCGGACGCCGACTGGCCGTAACCGATCTCGACCAGATCCGTGTCGGACAGGCTGGTCATGACGGTCACGCCCAGAAGTTTCGTCCCGGTCCCCGCCGCATCGCGCCCCCGGATCGCGGCCGCCATTACCTGCGGCTCGGCATGGACGGTCAGCAGGTCACAGCCGCCCTCGGCCACGGCGCGCGCCGCGCCCTCTACCTGGGCGCCGATGTCGTGAAGCTTCCAGTCCTGAAACACCGTCTTGCCGCGCGCCCGCAGTTTTTGGGCGAACGCGACGCCGCCCGGACGGGCCAGCAGGCTCAGCCCGACCTTATAGGCCAGAACCCCGTCGGCAATCCGGTCGACCAGTGCCTCGGCCGCCTCGACCGACGGCAGGTCCAGCCCGACGATCAAACGCGGATCGGCCAGAACGGGAGAGGTCATCGACGGGCTCCTTGCAAGCGGCTATGGGGAGGACATGGGTGCGCCGTGGCGCGCCACACCATCACCGGACGGATTTACACAGGGGACTTTCAGCCATGGGCGCGGTCGATCTTGGCGTCAACCTGTTCGTAGCCCTGTTCGCCCTGGTCGATCCGATCGGCAACATCCCGATTTTCGCGGCGGCCACAGCGGGGGCGACCCTCAGCCAGCGGATGTCGGTGTCGGCGCTGATCTGCCTGTTCATCGTCGCCTTTCTGGTCTTCTTCTTTTTCACCGGTCTGGCGCTGCTGGAGTTTTTCGGCATTTCGCTGGCGGCCTTCAGGATCGCCGGCGGCATTCTGCTGCTGCTGCTCGGCCTCGACATGGCGCGCGAGGACTTCCTCAAGATCTTTGCCGATGCCGATTCCCAGTCTGATCTGGCCGATGTGCGGGGTTATGCCCGGCGACGCTTCCAGCGGCTGATCGTGCCGTTCGCCATGCCGCTGCTGATCGGCCCGGGCGCCATTTCCACCATCATCATCCAGGCGGGTGAGGCGACCAAGATCGGCCCGTCCGGTCAGGTCGCAGGCGTGGCCGCCATCGTCGCCGCCGGTCTGGCCACCTTCATCTGTTTCGCCATGACCGGGCCGATCAGCCGCCTGCTGGGCGAAGTCGGCATGGCCATTGTTGTGCGGGTTCTGGGCCTGATCCTGTGCGCCCTGGCCATTCAGTTCATCCTGGCGGGCCTCGGCGAGGCCATCCCCGGCATGTTCTCGGGCGCCGTGACCGCGCCCTACCCGGCCGGCGGGCACTGACAGAGGCGTGAATAGTGAGTGGTGAGTCGTGAGTAGTGGGGCCTCCGCCTGCTCAGCCGGCCCTGCTCACCAATCACTGCTCACTACTCACCCTTCGCTCAGATCCGCTTCAGCCGTTTCGCGTGACCGCCGACCATGGACAGGGCCATGCCGTCGGGCAGGTGTTTGGCGAGGCCCGCCATGAGATTGTTCATGACGCCCGGGGTCACCTGAGGGCGGTTGGCCTCGCAGGCGCGCCAGCCGACCCGGGCCACATGGTCCGCAGTCTGCCACATCCATGAGGGATAGGCCGAGGACACCTCCTCGCGGGTGCCGTTGACGTCGTGAAACTCGGTCAGCGTATAGCCGGGACACAGGGCGGTGACGTGCACCCCCGTGCCACGCATCTCCAGCCACAGACCCTGTGAGGCCTTGATCATGAAGCTCTTGACCGGGCCATACAGGGTGTCGCCGCCGGTTGCGGGCATGCGCCCGGCCAGGGAGGCGACATTCAGCACCCGGCCGAAGCTCCGCTCGACCATGCCCGGCACCAGCGCCCGACTGAGCTGAACCGGCACGGTCAGCATGACGCGGATCATGGCCTGCTGATCTTCGGGCGGGGTCTTCAGAAATCCCTCGGTGCGGCTGAAGCCGGCATTGTTGATCAGGCCGTCGACCGTCAGCCCCTGCGCCTGAATATCGGCCGCCAGCTGGTCGGCCGCGCCCTCGACCCCCAGATCGGCGAGGATGACCCGGGCGTCGCAGCTATGGGCCGCGCTCAGCTCGGCCGCCAGCGCATCGAGGGGCGCCTTGTGACGCGCCGTCAGGATCAGGTCCCAGCCCTCGGCGGCATAGACGGTGGCCAGCGCCCGGCCGATGCCGGCCGAAGCGCCGGTGACCAGCACCCGCCTGCGGGTCATTTGCCGGCTGCGACCGGCAGGGCGAAACCGGCCAGGGAGGGCGGGTTGTCGGCCAGAAGGTCGGCGATGGTGATACGCGACAGGGCCTCGCCCGCCGCCCGGTCTGCGGCGATCAGCGCCCGGGCGACCTGTCGGGGGATATGTTCGCCGACCGGACAGCCCTTGGCCCCGGCAGGCGGTGAGCCCAGATGGGCGCAGCCGTGTACCGCCTTCAGCACCTCGTCCAGACGAATGGTGTCGGGACGGCGCAGCAGCCAGGCCCCGCCGCTGGCCCCCGAGCGCGTCTCGATCAGGCCGGCGCGCGCCAGAAGGCCGGTCACGCGGCGGATCACCACGGGGTTGGTGGGCACCGAGGCGGCCAGAATGGCGCTGGGCACCGCCTGCGCAGGTCCATAGGCGCCCTTGTGGGCCAGATAAGCCAGGGCGTGGGCCGCGACGGGGAATCTTTGACTGTCGGACATGGGTTTCGGGTTCCGTATGCGGACTTAGGCGTTTGTCGCAAGAATCACAAACGCACGCGCGCACGGTGCGGTGCAGGGGGCCACGATTGAACCGTCCGACGAAAGGGTCTAAAGCCCCGCGGCTTCATGGAAGGGTCCGTCCTCCCACGGCACCCGGAGACTAGGCATGACCGGGGATACCCCCAGGCCCGACGCATCGCCCCCGGGTGACGCGTCCGGCCCCGCAGCGCCTCAGGCTACATCCGATACGACCGCGCCCGGAAACGGGCACGGCAGTCACGGACTGGCGGCCAAGGGCAAGCTGGGTCTGGTCATCGGGGCCATCGGTGTGGTGTTCGGCGACATCGGCACCAGCCCGCTCTACGCCATGCGTGAAGCTCTCAGTCACAGCCGCTCGGGCGGCGAGGCCGAACTGGCGGTGCTGGGAACGGTCTCGCTGGTGTTCTGGGCGCTGATCCTCGTGGTGACGGTCAAATACGTCGTTTTCCTGATGCGTGCCGACAACAAGGGCGAGGGCGGCAGTCTGGCGCTGATGGCGCTGGCCCAGCATGCGATCGGCAAGCGATCGGCGCTGGTGTTCTTCCTCGGCATCTGCGGCGCGGCCATGTTCTATGGCGATGGCGTGCTGACGCCTGCGGTCTCCGTGCTCTCCGCCGTCGAAGGTCTGGGCCAGGCCCCTGGCATCGGCCGCAATCTGATGCCCTTCGTCGTGCCCATCGCGGCCGGCATTCTGGTCAGCCTGTTCATGGTGCAGTCGCGCGGCACGGCCAGCATGGCCCGCGCATTTGGCCCGATCACCACCGTCTGGTTCCTGATTCTGGCCAGCCTCGGCGTGTTTCACATCTTCGACGATCTTTCGATCCTGAGGGCGCTATCCCCCCACTACGGGGTGATGTTCCTGATCGACAACGGCGTGCTGGGCTTCATCCTGCTGGGCAGCGTCTTTCTGGCCGTCACCGGCGCCGAGGCGCTCTACACCGACATGGGCCATTTCGGTAAGGCGCCGATCCGCGCCGGCTGGCTGTGGTTCGTCCTGCCGTGTCTGATGCTCAACTATCTGGGTCAGGGCGCGCTGGTGCTCAGCGATCGTTCCGCCGCCGCCAACCCCTTCTGGGAGATGATCCCCCAGCCGATCTACTGGCCCGTGCTGATCATGGCGACGCTGGCCACCATCATCGCCAGCCAGGCGGTCATCACCGGGGCCTTTTCCCTGACGCAGCAGGCGGTGCAACTGGGCCTGCTACCCCGCATCAGCATCCTGCAGACCAGCGAGACCCAGGCCGGCCAGATCTACATCCCCGCCATCAACGGGATCATGCTGGTCGGCGTGTTGCTGCTGCTGGTCATGTTCCCGACCTCGTCGCAGCTGGCCGGGGCCTATGGTGTCTCGGTGACCGGGGCCATGCTGGTCGACAGCCTGCTGGCGTGGTTCATCGTCAGGCGTCTGTGGAAGTGGAGCCTGCCGCTCAGCATTGCGGCCATCACCCCTTTCCTGATCATCGATATAGGTTTCTTCGGCTCCAACCTGATGAAGGTCCCCGATGGAGCCTGGGCGCCGTTGCTGATGGGCGCCGGTATCGTTCTGATCATGTGGACCTGGGTGCGCGGCACGCAGATCCTGACCGCCAAGACTCGGCGCGACAGCCTGCCCCTGTCCGACCTGATCGACATGCTGACGGCCCGTCCGCCGCACCGCACGCCGGGGACGGCCATCTTCCTGACCTCGGACCCCGGGGTCGCCCCGGTCGCCCTGATGCACAACCTCAAGCACAACAAGGTGCTGCACGAGAAGAACATCATCCTGACGGTCAAGACGGTCGACCGGCCCAGGGTGCGCGACGACAACCGCATCGTGATCGAGCCGATCAACGACGACTTCAAGCGGGTGGTGCTCTCCTACGGCTTCATGGAGCAGCCCAATGTGCCCAAGGCGCTCGGCCTGTGCCGCAAACAGGGGCTGAAGTTCGACATCATGTCGACCAGCTTCTTCCTCGGCCGCCGGTCGGTCGTGCCCTCGTCGACCCAGGGCATGCCCCTGTGGCAGGACCGGCTCTATATCTTCCTGATGCGCAACGCCGCCAATCCGACCGACTTCTTCCACATCCCGCCCGGCCGCGTGGTCGAGCTGGGCACCCAGGTGTCGGTCTAGGATGACGGATGATCCCGGGATCCAGGCGCGTCATGCCGCAGGCCTGCTGCTGAACGCCGCGCTGGAGCGGCGCAATGGCCTCGACGAGGCCCTGTCGAAGCCGCCGGTCTCAAGTCTTGAGCCACAGGACCGGGCCTTTGCCCGCGCCGTGGCCATGGCCGCCCTCCGACGTCTGGGTGAGATCGACGCCATCCTCGATGCGCGGCTGAAGCGGTCGCCTCCGCCCGCGGTCCGCACCCTGATGCGCACCGCCCTGGCCCAGACCCTGACGCTGAAGACGCCCGCCTTTGCCGCCGTCTCCAGCGCCGTCAAACTGGCCGAGCGCGATCCGGCCACCCGGCCCTACAAGGCGCTGATCAATGCCGTACTGCGCGGGATCGACCGCGACGGCACCGGGCCCACCGATCCGGTGGCCAACTTTCCCGACTGGCTGACCGCACGCTGGCGACAGACTTACGGCGAGGCCGCGCTGCAGGCCATGGCCCGGGCCGCCAGCCTGGAGCCGCCCACCGACCTCAGCCTCAAGCCCGACACGGACGCCGAGGTTCTGGCCGAGGCGCTGGAGGCGCGCGTCCTTGGGCCCGACACCCTGCGCACCGACCGCCGCGGCGATCTGCGCGACTGGACAGGCTTCGAGGACGGCATCTGGTGGGTACAGGACGCCGCCGCCGCCGTGCCCGCCCGTTTACTGGAGGTGCGACCCGACCACGCGGTGCTGGACCTGTGCGCGGCCCCTGGTGGCAAGACGCTGCAGCTGGCGGCCACGGGCGCGACCGTCACGGCGCTGGACCGGTCGGACAAACGCCTGGATCGCCTGCGCGACAATCTGAAACGGATGGGTCTGTCGGCCGAGGTCATCGCCTCGCCCGCCGAGGACTGGACCGATCCGCGCCAGTTCGACCGGGTGCTGCTGGATGCGCCCTGTTCGGCGACCGGCACCTTCCGTCGCAATCCCGAGGCCCTGCGCGCCACCCGGCCCGCCGATATCGGCAATCTGGCCGATGTGCAGCACCGCCTGCTGGATGCGGCAGCGGCCCGGGTCGCCCCCGGCGGGCGGCTGGTCTATTGCACCTGTTCGCTGGAGCGTGAGGAGGGTGAGACCCAGGTCACGGCCTTCCTGCGCCGCAATGAGGCGTTTCGCACCGTGCCGGCCGATCCGGCGGCGGTGGGCGCCCCGGTTGAGGCCCTGACGTCCGAGGGCTGGCTGCGCATCCTGCCCGGTCAGTGGGCCGACCGGGGCGGGCTGGACGGCTTCTTCATCGCCGCGCTGGAACGCGTGGACTAAAGGCGGATACCGGCGGCCTCGGCCAGATCCTTCAGCGAGGTCATGGGGCGCGGGCCCCAGTGCGAGATGACCTCGGCGGCGGCAATGGCGCCCAGACGCCCGCAGGTCTCCAGCGGCAGGCCGCGCGCCAGACCGAACAGCACACCGGCGGCATATTGGTCGCCTGCGCCGGTGGTATCGACGACCTTGCCGACCGGCTCGGCGGCGATGTCGGCCCGCTCGTCGCCGCGCACCAGCACCGAGCCCTTGGGCCCGTGGGTCACGGCCACGACCTCGACCTTTTCAGCCAGGGCGCGCGTGGCCGCCTCGACGTCATCGGTCTCGAACAGGGCGCAGGCCTCGGCCTCATTGGCGAAGACGATGTCGGTCGAGCCGTCGAGGAAGGCCAGCAGCTCACTGCGCCAGCGGGCGACGACGAAGGTGTCCGACAGGGTGATGGCGACCTTGCGGCCCGCCTTGTGCGCCGCCTCGGCTGCCGCCTCGAAGGCTGCGCGGGCCGGGGCCGGGTCGAACAGATAGCCTTCCAGATAGACGATGGCGCTGTCGGCCACCTGAGCCAGATCGACGTCTTCCGGGGCCAGCTGGTTCGCGGCACCCAAGAAGGTGCACATGGTGCGCTGGCCATCCGGCGTGACATTGATCAGGCAGCGGCCCGTGCCCTGCCCCCCGGTCAGCACCGGCGTATCGAAGGTCACCCCCGCCGCGCGGATGTCGTGGGCGAAGACCCCGCCCAGCTGGTCGTCGGCGACCTTGCCGATATAGGCCGCGCGTCCGCCGAGGCTGCCGATGCCGGCCACCGTGTTGCCCGCCGATCCGCCCGAGGCCTCGACCCCGGCCGCCATGGCGTCATAGAGGGTGGCGCTTTCGGTCTCATCGACCAGCCGCATGGAGCCGGGCTCCAGCCCCTTGTCGCTCAGGAATTCGGGGGTGCACGGGCTCAGCACATCGACGATGGCATTGCCGACAGCGCAGACGTCGTGGGTGGGGGCGGAATGGGTCATGGGCGCCGCTTAGCCCGCCCCACCGCAGATGGCCAGTGGGGGCGCCGGAAGGCGGCTTTTCCGCGCCGCATTTTCCGCTAAGAGGCGCCCATGACCGATATCGTGATCCTGACCCCCAACCCCGACGACCCGTCCTTTGCCGGCCAGTGGCCGCAGGTGCGCGACCGACTGATCGGCGCCCTTGCCGAAGGCGGGCTGGCCGCCCGGTCCGAGGCCTGGACCGACCATATCGATCGCGCCGACGGTCTGGCGGGCGCCGATCTGGTGATGCCACTGGTCGCCTGGGGCTATCACCGCGACCATCTGCGCTGGATTCGGGCCTGTGCGACCTGGCAGGCGGCGGGGGTCCGCATGCTGAACCCGGCCGGGGTGCTGGCCTGGAATTCCGACAAATCCTATCTGAAGCGGCTGGGCGAGGCGGGCCTGCCCGTCCCGCCGACGATCTGGAGCGAGCAGGTCACGCCGGATCAGGTCGCCGACGCCTTTGACGCGCTGGGCACCGACGATCTGGTGGTCAAACCCCGTGTCTCGGGCGGCGGCTGGCAGACCACGCGGCTGGCGCGCGGCGAGGCCCTGACCGAGGCGCCGGATGGCCCGGCGCTGATCCAGCCCTTCATCGCGGCGCTGGAGACCGAGGGCGAGCTGTCCCTGTTGTTCTTCGGCGGTCGTTTCAGCCATGCGGTGCGCAAACGCCCCCGCGCCGGCGAGTTCCGCATCCAGCAACAGTTCGGCGGCCTCTATGCGCCCGAGCCCGACCCGGACCCTGTGGCCCTCGCACTGGCCGAACGGGTGCTGGCCACGGTCGAGGAAGAGCTGTTGTACGCCCGGATCGACCTTGCGCGCGGCCCCGACGGCCAGTGGCTGTTGATGGAGGCCGAACTGATCGAACCGGACTTCTATCTCAACCATGCACCGGACGGGGGGAAGGCCTTCGTCACCGTGGTTGCCGCTCGCGTCAATCGTTGACCACGGGCGAGACGGACGGGCACAGGTCGCGGATCACGCAGGACTCGCATTTCGGCTTGCGCGCCACGCAGGTGTAGCGGCCGTGCAGGATCAGCCAGTGGTGGGCTTTCGGCAGCCATCCCGCAGGCACGATCTGATGCAGCTGGGCCTCGACCTTGTCGGGGGTATTGGCATTGGCCAGCGCCAGCCGGTGCGAGACCCGGAACACATGGGTGTCGACGGCGATGGCCGGTTCGATCTCCAGCTCGTTCAGCACCACACTGGCGGTCTTGCGGCCGACACCGGGCAGGGCCTGTAGCTCGCCCCTAGTCAGGGGCACCTCGCCGTCGTGCTGCTCCAGCACCATGCGGCTGAGGGCGATGACGTTCTTCGCCTTGTTCCGGTAGAGGCCGATCGAGGCGATGTAGGGGATCAGGCCTTCCTCCCCCAGGGCCAGCATCTTTTCCGGCGTGTCGGCGACGGCGAACAGCCGGTCGGTGGCCTTGTTGACCGAGACGTCGGTCGCCTGGGCCGACAGGGCGACGGCAACCACCAGCGTATAGGGGCTGCTGAAATTCAGTTCGGTCTTCGGCTCGGGCATGACCGCCGCCAGCCGGGCGAAGAGGGTCTCGACCCGTGCGGGATCGGGCGGCCAGCCGCGCGCGCCCCGCGCCCGGCCGTTCTTCGCCTTAGCTTTCGTTTTCACGGTCGTCCGGGCCAGATCCGCCTCCCTCAAGCGCCGTTCCTGCCAGCCCGTGCCCGCCGGGCCAAGCCGCGATTTGTCGGCTGCGACCAATCGGCGTATGCGATTCTGGCCCGTGGGGGCCCCAGTCCATTATCCTGCCCTGTATCTGAGTTCCGGAGTTTGTCATGCTGATCCACCTGTCGTCCTGGCCCGAGATCGAGGCCCGGCTGAAGACCAACAAGACGGTCATCGTGCCGATCGGCTCGAACGAACAGCATGGCCCGACGGGCCTACTCGGCACCGACTGGCTGTGCCCGGAAATCATCGCCCACGCCGCCGAAAGACAGGACGACGGCCTGGTCATCGCCCCGACCTTCAACATCGGCATGGCCCAGCACCATCTGGCGTTTGCGGGGACGATCTCGCTGCGCCCCTCGACCTTCATGGCCGCCATTTCCGACTGGGTCAGCTCGCTGACGCGTCACGGCTTCGAGCGGATCTATTTCCTCAATGGCCACGGCGGCAATGTCGCGACCATCGAGGCCACCTTTGCCGAGATCTATGCGGAGTGGAGCTTCCTTGAGGAACGCGCGCCCTTCGCCCTGAAACTGGTCAATTGGTGGGACCTGCCGGGGGTGCACGCCCTGTGCAGCTCGATCTTCCCGACCGGCCACGGGATGCACGCCACGCCCTCCGAGATTGCCGTCACCCAGGCCGCCTATCCGGACCGGATCAAGACCGCCGACTATTCGCCCAAGATCGCCCCTGTCGGCCCGATCCGCGATGCGCTGGACTATCGCGCCCGCTTCCCCGACGGGCGGATCGGCTCGGACCCGGCCCAGGCCAGTCCCGAAAAGGGCCAGCGGATCATCGACGCCGCCGTGCCGGCCCTGATCAAGGATGTGGCGGCCTTTACGAATGAAGTCGTCCCTGACTGATGGAATGGTCTAGGCTGGGCGCATGACCTCCCCCAAATCGATGACGCGTGACGGCAAACACATGGCCCGCAATGCGCGGACCGCCCTCGGCACAGCCACCGACAGCCATGAAATGCTGACGGCCTCGTCCGACGTCATCGCCGCCCGGATGGAGATCATGGCCCGCGCCCTGGCCGATCCGCTGCGTGCCGACGTCACCGAGTTGTCGCTGATGGGCACCGAAAAGCTGGAGGCCCTGAGCGCCTCGGCCGCTTCGGTGGCCGGAAACGTCAGCACGCTTGCCGCCCGTGCCTCAAAGTCGGCGATGGACGAGGTCGGTCATGCCCAGCGCGCCGCCACCGCCATGGCATCGGCCCGGACACCGGCGGGTCTGGCTTCAGCCCAGTTCAGCTACGCCATGGGCTGGTGGGGCCGGGCGGCCGGCCAGATGCTGACCTTCAACACCGGCCTGCTGAAAACCCAGGCCGAAGCGCTGAAGCCCCTGCACACCGCCGCCGTCGCCAACGCCAAACGCCTGAAGCGCTAAGCTGTCCGCACGACCCCGCCCGAGGCCTCGACCGGCCACGGCGTGAGGCGGGCCCCGGCACAGGGTCCGCCGACGCAGGCGCCGTCCAGTGGCTCGAACACCGCCCCGTGCCAGCCGCACAGGATCAGCGAGCCGTCGGGCGTCAGATAGCGGTCCAGCTCGATGGCCATGGGGAAACCCTGATGCGGGCAGCGGTCGACCCAGCCCGCCACCTGACCGTCCTTGCGCACCACAAAGCCATGGAAATAGGCCTCGCCGATCTGCAGCACAAAGCCGCGCGAGCCGGGCTCGGCGATGTCGTCCAGCGCGCACAGGGCCACGCCTGCGGGGGTTTTCCAGACACGTTTCCGCTCCAGGTCCGGGGCCTCGGGCTTCGCCTCGTTGGTCATCCGTCGGTCTCGGCCCGCAGGGGGCGCGACAGCAGGCTGCCGATCACCTGATCAACCGTTGCTTCCCCGGCCAGCAGGGCGGCGACGCCATAGGCAATCGGCATGTCGAGGCCCAGTTTCCGGCCCAGATCGCGCACGGCCGGCGCGCTCTGATAGCCCTCGGCCACCGAGCGCTTTCCGGCCAGCGCCTGCTCGACCGTCTGGCCCTCGCCCAGCGCCAGCCCGAGGCTCATATTGCGCGATTGCGGGCTGGAGCAGGTCAGCACCAGATCGCCCAGTCCACATAGACCCGCGACCGTCTCGGCCCGGCCGCCCAGCGCCACGCACAGACGGGTCATTTCGGCAAAGCCCCGGGTGATCAGGGCGGCGTGGGCGCTGCGGCCCAGTTGTCGCCCCTCGACAATGCCACAGGCGATGGCCAGCACATTCTTGAGCGCCCCGCCGGCCTCGGCCCCGATCAGGTCGTCGGTCAGATACAGGCGGAAGCCCGGCGGCGACAGGCGCGCCATCAGGGCCTCGCCCAGACGGGCATCGGCCACCGCCAGGGTCACGGCGGTCGGCAGGCCGCGCGCCACCTCGCCCGCGAAACTGGGGCCCGACAGCACGGCCGGCGTGGCCTCGGGCAGGGTTTCCGCCAGCACATCGGTCATCAGCTTCAGCGTGCCGCGCTCGATCCCCTTGGAGCACAGGATCACGGGCGTTCCCGCCCGGAAATGCGGGCGAAAAGCCTCAAGCGTGCCGCGCAGGTGCTGGGCGGGCGGCACCGCCAGCACCAGATCGCAGTCGGCCAGATCGGCCATCTCGGTCGTCGCACGGATGGCCGGGTCCAGTTCGATGCCCGGCAGGAAGGCGGCATTGACCCGGTCGCGCGTGATGCTGTCGACCACTTCGGTCTCGCGCGCCTGAAGCGTTACCGCCAGCCCGGCGCGCGCCACCACCTGGGCCAGGGCCGTGCCCCAGGCGCCGCCGCCGATCACCCCTGCCGTCTTCATCTGCATTGCTCTGTTCCGTTGTGACAGGTCATGACTTGGCGCCCTTACGGCCCGGCGCATGGGTGGGATCAGACAACGCCCGGGCCTCGTCCAGCGGCCAGCGGGGGCGCGCGGCCACCGCAAGATCACTGGTCAGACCCAGCCGCAGCCGTTCGGCTCCCGCCAGGGCGATCATGGCAGCATTGTCGGTGCAATAGGCCATGGGCGGGGCAACAAAGTCGAATCCGCGCGCCTCGGCTACTGCTGTCAGGCGAGCGCGCACCGTGGCATTGGCCGCCACCCCGCCGGCGACGACAAAGGCGGGCCGGTCGAGGTCTGGATGGCTTTCGGAAAACAGGTCCAGAGCCCGAACCGAACGCTCGGCCAGCTGGCGGGCGATCGCATTCTGGACGGCGCGGGCCAGATCGGCCTTGTCGGCCTCGGTCTCCGGCCCCTGCGACAGGCGCGCGGCGGCGGTCTTCAGCCCGGAGAAGGAAAAGTCGCAATCGCGCCGCCCCAGCAGCGACCGGGGCAGGTCGAACCGCTCAGCCCCTTCATCGGTGCCGGTGGCCGCCAGCCGCTCCAGCGCCGGCCCGCCCGGATAGCCCAGCCCCATGGCCTTGGCGATCTTGTCAAAGGCCTCGCCTGCCGCATCGTCCAGCGTCGTGCCCAGCCGGCTCATGTCGCCGATGCCGCGCACCTCCAGCAGCTGGCAGTGGCCGCCGGACACCAGCAGCAGCAAAAAGGGATAGGCCACCGGCCGGCCCAGCCGGGCCGAGACCGCATGGCCCTCCAGATGGTTGACCGCCACCAGCGGCAGGCCGCGCCCCATGGCCACACCCTTGGCATAGCTGAGCCCGACCATGACCCCGCCGACCAGCCCGGGCCCGGCGGTCGCCGCCACCCCGTCCAGCCCGCTCCAGTCACAGCCGGCCTCTGCCAAGGCGCGCTTCACGACGCCGTCGATGGTCTCGACATGGCTGCGCGCGGCGATCTCAGGCACCACACCGCCATAGGCCGCGTGATCGTCGATCTGGCTGTGGACCACCGAGGACAGGACCTCGACCGTACCATCCGCGGCCTGACGCACCACCGAGGCGGCTGTCTCGTCGCAGCTGGTCTCGATGCCCAACAGGACAAGCGGCCCGGTTGCCGTGCCCGGCCCCGTGCTATAGGGCGCGGCTCTGGTGTCCATGCTCATCGGGGTGGCCACAATCCTGTTCACCGGGTCGAGGTAGCGGCCCGCAACCCGCGACGCAACGGCGACGATCCGACCATGACGCTCACCCTCCGCATCGGCACCCGCCGCTCGACCCTGGCGATGACCCAGACCGGTCACGTCCGTCAGGCTCTGGCCGGGGCGCTGGGCGTGGACGCGGCCGACATCGACGCCCGCCTGCCGCTGGTGCCGATCGTCACCACCGGCGACCGGATTCAGGACCGGCGGCTGCTCGAGGTCGGCGGCAAGGCCCTGTTCACCAAGGAGATCGAGGCCGCCCTGATCGACGGGCGCTGCGATCTGGCGGTTCATTCGCTCAAGGATGTGCCGGTCGAGCCTCCGCCCGGCCTGAAACTGGCCGCCATTCCGGTGCGCGAGGACCCGCGCGATGCCTTCGTCAGCGAGCGCTTCGACAGCGTCATGGACCTGCCCGAAGGGGCTCGGGTGGGCACCGCCAGCCTGAGACGGCAGGCGCAGCTGCTGGCGCTGCGTCCCGACCTGCGTATCGAGCTGCTGCGCGGCAATGTCGATACCCGGCTGAAGCGCGTCGCAGACGGCGAGTTCGAGGCCATCCTGCTCGCCGCCTCGGGCCTCAACCGGCTGGGTCGCGGCGACCGCATCCGCGCGCTGCTGCCGGTCGAGGATTTCGTCCCGGCGCCCGGTCAGGGGGCCCTGGCCCTTCAGACGCGCGAGGACGGTGCGCCCGGCCTTGAGCACTGGGGCCCGGCCCTGAACCACCCCGCTACGGCGCTGGCGATCATGGCCGAGCGGGCCGCCATGCGGGCGCTCGAGGGCTCCTGCCGCACCTCCGTCGGCGCCCATGCCTGGCTGGAGGGTGAGTATCTGGTCCTGATCGCCGAGCGCCTGCGCCCCGACGGCACCCGCCGCTGGCGCGAGACGGCCCGCATCCCGCTGTCCTCCGACGTCGAGGCGGCAGCCGAAGCTCTCGGCCAGACGGTCCAGAACCGCGCCCTCGTCGACGGCGAGCCGTTCGAGAACTAAAGCCCCATGCGCCTCTGGATCACCCGCACCCGGCCCGCCGCCCGCGACACCGCGGACCGGCTGGCGGCGCGGGGCCATGATCCGGTGATCGCCCCCCTGCTGGCCGTCCGCGTCCTGACAGGAGAGGGGCCCGTCCCCGCCCATGCGGCGCTGGCCTTCACCAGCCGCAATGCCGTGTCCGTCTGGGCCGGGATCAGCCCCGACCGCGCCCTGCCGGTGTTCTGCGTGGGCGATGCCACGGCTGAGGCCGCCCGGGCCGTCGGCTTCACCGATGTGCGCTCGGCATCCGGCGATGCCCGCGCCCTCGCCGCCCTGATTCGGGACGCGGCCCCCGGCCCGGTTCTGGTGCCCGGCCCAACCCGACCGGCTGCCGACCTTGCCGCCCTCGTGGGTCCCGATGTGCCGGTCCTGCCGCGCGCCGTCTATGAGACGGTCGAGGCCGATATCGCCGCCCCCGCGCCCGTCGACGGCATCCTGTTCCATTCGGCGCGTGCCGCGAACGCCTTTGCCCGCCACCATGCCGCCTCGGCCCCAGGACGCCGGGCCTTTGCCCTGTCCGACGCCGTGGCCGAACCCCTGCGGGCGCTGGGCTTTGTCGAGGTCCGCGTCGCCGCCCACCCGGACGAGGACGCCCTTCTCGACACGCTTGGGCCGGAGACGCTTGGCAAGCCGCCCGGCCCCGTATAAACACCGCCCTCGCGCCGGGCCGGTCACGCCCGCCGACATAGGCCGCCTTAGCTCAGCCGGTAGAGCATCGCATTCGTAATGCGGGGGTCAGGTGTTCGAGTCACCTAGGCGGCACCACCTTTCCAATGGCACTCTCAGTAGGAGGTAGCCGGCCTCTGAGCCGAGCGGCCCGTGAGGTTGGCAGTTCGGTGGGTCTGCGCTGGGTGTGGCTTCAGGCGGAACGATCGAAGCGAAGCCTTCAGACCTTCTTGCCGCGCATAACGCCACGTCACCGGGGATCGAAAAGGAGGGCAATGAGGCGCCCGGCCCCTCCGTCATGGCGCGATCACGTGAGCCCTTACAGGCCCCAGCTGAAGCCGGTGTCCTTCTCGGATCGCTCCCAGAGTTTCACCATGACGGGCTTGTCATAGGCGTGAGGGTTCAACGTGCCCTTGTCGACCGGGCCGACGAATTCCCGGGCCCCGGTCGGGCCATAGAGCGCGCGCTGTTCGGTCAGCGCCTCTTCGGTCGCGCACATGACCTCGGGATAGGAGCCCTGCTCGGCAGTCTGGACCATCGGCGTTTTGGTCATGAGCCACCAGATGAAGCGCATCGTCCGGCTGCCGCTGGTGGTGATCAGCGATGTCGCCGAGGAACCGGGATGGCAGACATAGACCTCGACGTCGGTCCGGCCGGCCGCGCCCAGCCTGTCCTGTAGCTCGTAAGCGAACATCATCTGCGCCAGCTTGCTTTGGGAATAGGCCGCGTTCGGGCCATAGCCTTCTTCCCAGTTCATGTCGTCGAGGCGGATTGTCTTCAGCCCCATGTTGTAGCCGAGGCTGGCGACCACGACGATCCGACCTTTCGATTCATCGATCCGGTCGAAGAGCATGCCGCAGAGGGTGAAATGCCCGTAGTGGTTGGTGCCAAGCTGGCTCTCGAAGCCATCCGGGGTCAGCTTGCGCGTCGGCACCTGGGCGATGGCGGCGTTGCAGATCAGCGCGTCGATGCGGGGCACGGTCTTCAGCACGTCTTCGGCCGCCCGGCGGACAGAGGCCTGGTCGGCTAGGTCCATGCGCACGAAGCTCACTTGGGCATCCGCTCCGAACTCCCGCTTCAGCTCCTGCACTGCAGCGATGGATCTCTCGGCGCTGCGATTCAGCATCACGATCCGGGCGCCCTTGCCCAGCAGGATGCGCGCTGCCTGGAAGCCGGCTCCCGCGTTGGCACCGGTGATGACGTAGGTCTTGCCGACGAGGTCTCCGAGGCGCTCGGGCGTCCAGCCCTTTGGTCCGAATTGGGTATGATTCATCGAAGTTTCCTCTCGCACCGCAGCCCTAGCATTTGTAAACTGAAATGTTTACATAAATGGGAGCGGGCAAAATGTAAACCCTACTGTTTACAATGTCGCTGCGTTCAGGGGCGAAATCGATGAAGCTGACTGAAAGAAAAAGAAAAAATATTCTAGAGGCAGCGATCCAGGAGTTCCGGGACCAGGGTTTTCCGGCCGCGCGGGTGAACCGGATTGCGGAACTGGCCGGGGTGTCGAAGCGCACGCTCTACAAGCATTTCGAGAGCAAGGAGCTGTTGTTCACCGCGATCACCGACATCCTGCTCGAAGAGATCGCGGCGGTGCCGAAGCTGCGGTACCGGTACGACGTACCCTTACGCGAGCAACTGGTCTCGGCAGTGCAGGACTACGTCGGTCATCTGACTGTCGAACAATACATGGGTCTGAACCGGCTGGTGATGTCGGAGCTCCTGCGCGACCAGCAGTTGGCGAGCGCCTTCTTCGCCAAGGCGGCGATGCAGGACGGCCCGATCTCGGCGCTGATCGCCGACGGAATGCAGGCGGGCAGGCTGCGCGAAGTTGAGCCCAGCTTCGCCACGGGCCAACTGCTGTCGATGGTGAAGCATTTCCTAGTCTGGCCGCAGTTCCTGATGGGGGCAAAGCCGGATATCGATCCGGATGCTGTCATGGCCGACTGCGTGGACATGTTCCTGGCCCACTACACGCCAAAGGAGTGACCCCCCTCACGCCAGGCGGCATGATCGAGCATCGCGATACGCCGGCAACCTTCGGCCCACCGCCTCCTTGGTTACCCTAGGCCACCAACTCGCTTTGCGAACACCCCGATCCGAACTTTTCGGGGCTCTATGGATGTGCCCCCTGCAAACTCCGCCATGGATAGCGAGTGATCAACCTCTCGAAAGGTCCGAAGGAGTGGCCGGTCATCGCCCCCGCTCTCGCGTTCGCAGGTATGGCGCAGGTCGGAATTTCGGCGTTTCCCACATTAGAATGCGCAAACCAGGAAGCGCTCTCACGGTCCCGACGGGCCAGTTTGGGAGGTGGCTGGGAAGGCAGCGAAACGAGTACCGAAGCGCGGTTGAGAGCCTTACGGGGGCTGGCGTCTAAGACAGCCCTCGAGTAGCCTTCGTAATGCGGGGGTCAGGCGTTCGAGTCACCTAGGCGGCACCACCTTCTTCCATGACCCCATCTCCTCTTGTTCGTCATCTTCCGGCCCTTGCCGCCACCCTCGGCTTCGTGGGGTTGATCGCGCTTGGGGCCCGGGTCGATGTGGCGGTGCCGGGGTCGCCGGTGCCGCAGTCGCTGCAGACGCTGTCTGTGCTGGCGGCCGGGCTGGCGCTGGGGCCGCGGTGGGGGCTGGTGGCAGGCCTGATCTATCTGGCGGCGGGCGCGCTGGGTCTGCCGGTGTTTGCGGGCGGGGCTTCGGGCGTGTCGGCGATTTCCGGGCCGACCGCCGGCTATCTGGTCGGCTTTCCGCTGGCGGCGCTGCTGGTCGGGATCGGGAGCCGCACCCTGTCCCCCGGCCCCGTGTGGCGCACCATGCTGCTCATTTTTGCCCTCGCCCTGGCCGGTCATCTGGTGATTTTGGCGCTTGGCTGGGCGGGTCTCGGCCTCAGGATTGGCACATCCGAGGCCCTGTCGGCGGGCGTCACGCCCTTCCTGTGGGGCATGGCGGTCAAGTCTGCGGCGCTGGCCCTGATCGCGCCCCTGCTGCTCGCCCTACGAGACCGCTTGAACATATAAGCATATCTTTATATGTCTGCGGCTCCTGTCATGCGGAGTTCGCCCCTTGTCCCGTACCTCCTTCCATTTCACCTCGGAAAGCGTCTCCGAGGGACACCCCGACAAGGTCGCCGACCGCATCTCGGACACCATCGTCGACCTGTTCCTGTCGAAGGATCCCGAGGCGCGCGTCGCCTGCGAGACCCTGACCACCACCAATCGCGTGGTGCTGGCCGGCGAGATCCGCGGCAAGGGCATCTGGGAGAACGGCGCCTGGGCCCCCGGCATCGAGGCCGAGATCGAGACGGCCGTGCGCGCGGCGGTCAAGGACATCGGCTATGAGCAGGATGGCTTCCACTGGGAGACGTTCGAGTTCTCCAACTATCTGCACGGCCAGTCGGTCGACATCGCCGTTGGCGTCGACGCCGCCGAGGGCAAGGACGAGGGCGCGGGCGATCAGGGCATCATGTTCGGCTATGCCTCGAACGAAACGCCCGAGCTGATGCCCGCCACCCTAGCCTACAGCCACCGCATCCTGCGCCGTCTGGCCGAGCTGCGCCACGGCGGTGAAAAGGCTCTGGAGCCTGACGCCAAGAGCCAGGTCACCCTGTTCTACGAGAACGGCCTGCCGGTGCGCGCCACCTCGATCGTCGTCTCGACCCAGCACGCCCGGGGGATGTCGCAGGGCGACGTCGCCGCGCTGGTCAAGCCGGTGGTCGAAGAGGTCCTGCCTGAGGGCTTCATCACGAACGAGACCGTCTGGCATATCAATCCGACCGGCGTGTTCGAGATCGGTGGCCCCGACGGCGACTCGGGCCTGACCGGCCGCAAGATCATCGTCGACACCTATGGCGGGGCGGCCCCGCACGGCGGCGGCGCCTTTTCCGGCAAGGATCCGACCAAGGTCGACCGCTCGGCGGCCTATGCCTGCCGCTATCTGGCCAAGAATGTCGTGGCGGCGGGCCTCGCCGACCGCTGCACCCTGCAGCTCAGCTATGCCATCGGTGTGGCCAAGCCCCAGTCGATCCACGTCGACCTGCACGGCACGGGCAAGATTTCCGAGGCGGTGCTCGAGGACAAGCTGCTGGGCCTGATCGGCGGCGGCACCCCGCGCGCCATCCGCGAGCACCTGGGCCTGAACAAACCCATCTATGCCCGCACCGCCGCCTATGGCCATTTCGGCCGCGAACCCGAGGCTGACGGCGGCTTCTCGTGGGAAAAGACCGATCTGGTCGATCAGCTGAAGGCGCTGGCCTGAAGAAAGTGGCGAGTAGCGAGTGGCGAGTGGCGAGACCCTTTCAACCCACCCGGTGACGCCCTATGGCTGGCACGCCTGCTGAGCCGTACGCCGGTTCGGAACCGCAGCGCCTTCCTCGCCACTCGCCACTCGCCACTCAGAACCCATGTCCGACCCCTCTTCCCACGGCCCGATCCGCAGCTTTGGCCGCATCAAGTCGCGCGCGCTGAAGCCGCGGCAGGCGGCGCTGTTCGACACCCTGCTGCCGGCGGTGGCCCTGCCTGACCCGACCGACGGGCCGCTGGATCCCGCCGCCCTCATGCCCGGGGCCAAACAGGTCTGGCTGGAGGTCGGCTTTGGCGGGGGCGAGCATCTGGCGGGTCAGGCGGCGCGCCACCCCGATACGCTGATGATCGGCTGCGAGCCCTTCCTGAACGGGGTCGGCTCGGCCCTGCGGCATATCGAAGAGGGCGGGCTGAAGAATGTCCGCATCCACGCCGATGACGCGCGCGCGGTCCTGGCCGCCCTGCCGGACGCCTCGGTTGACCATGTGCTGATCCTGTTTCCGGACCCCTGGCCCAAGGCGCGCCACGCCAAACGCCGTCTGGTGCAGGCCGATGTGGCCGCCGAGCTGGCCCGTATCCTGAAGGACGGCGGACGCCTGCGCTTCGTCACCGACTGGAAGGCCTATGCCGACTGGGCGCTGGCCCGCTTTCTGGAAACGCCGGGGCTCGACTGGATGGCCGAGGCGGCCGACGACTGGCGCATCGCCCCCACCGACCACATCCGCACGCGCTATGAGGACAAGCGCCTGGGCGACACCGAGCCGGTCTTCTTGCTCTTTGAACGACGGGCGACTGCGGCGGCCTGACGTTCGGCAAAGGCGTGGATGAAGGCGTACTGGCTGTCCATTTCGGGCACGGTGCGCCCGCGCGCGGCCCCGACCCGGAGCACGGCCTCATCCGGGTGCAGCCCCCCGGCGACCAGAAGACAGCAGGCCAGGGTCGGCGCCCGCCCCAGACCGGCGTTGCAGTGGATGACCATCCGGTCTCCCGCCTCCAGTCGTTTCCGCAGCCGCTTCACCAGCCGGTCAAAGGCCGGAACATCCGGGGGAATGTCGTGGTCGGGCACGGGCAGATTGTCGAAGGCGACACCGTGCGCCTTGCAGACCTCGGCCTCGCGGACGATGTCCAGCCGCTCGACCTCGTCGGGCTCCAGCAGGGTCACGACCCGGTCGACATAGCCCAGCTGGGCCACCAGAACGGCCTCCATCGCCTCGCCTCCCGGCGGTCGGCGCGAGACGCCGAGGCTGCCGGGCGTATCCTGCGGTATCCAGTGTATTTCCATGAGGATGGGCTCTAGGCGAGCCGACGAAAAAAGCAAACACCCCGAGGGGGCTGACAAGCCGCGCCCGGGGCGCTATACGGCGGGCCACATCGTTAGACCGGCGTCAAACGGCGTCGTGATCAAGCGGCGGCCCTGAGACGGTCGGCCGCTTTTTTATTGGGAGTACGCCCCGCGTGCGCGCCAGGACCGCCGAAGACCGCGCCCTGATCGAGATGATCGACCCCGTCGCCGAAACGCTCGGCCTGGCGGTGGTGCGTGTGCGGCTGATGGGCGGCACCCTGCGTCGTCGTCTGCAGGTCATGGCCGAACGTCCCGCCGACAATGACATCTCGGTCGAGGAATGTGCCCGGCTGAGCCGCGCCATTTCCGAGGTGTTCGACGCCGCCGACCCGATCGCCGGCGAATATCTGCTGGAGGTGTCCTCGCCCGGGATCGACCGGCCGCTGACCCGTCTGTTCGATTTCGACCTGTTCGAGGGCTATGAGGCGCGGCTGGAAACTGATCGCATGATCGAGGGCCGCAAGCGCTTCAAGGGCATCCTGGCCGGCACCGAGGACAATAACGTCTGTATCGACCTCGACGGCGAGACCGACACGGCCCTGATCCCCTTCGACTGGCTGATCGATGCCAAGCTGGTCCTGACCGACGAACTGATGAAGGCGGGGGCTGAAAAGCGCGCCGCCCGCAATGCTTCCGATCCTGACGCTGACACCCACTCTACCGACTCCGAGGACTGACCCATGGCCGTGACCGGCGTTTCCGCAAACCGACTCGAACTGCTCCAGATCGCCCAGGCGGTGGCCCAGGAGAAGAATATCGACAAGGAGATCGTCATCGAGGCGATCGAAGAGGCCATCCAGAAGGGCGCCAAGTCGCGCTATGGCGCCCACCACGACATCCGCGCAGCCCTGGACCCCAAGACCGGCGAGCTGGCCCTGACGCGTCACGTCACCATCGTCGAGGACGACTGGCAGCCCGAAGACGAGCTGGAAGAGTTCAATGACTCGGCCATGGTGCGCCTCAAGGATGCGCTCAAGCGCGACCCCGAGGCCGTGGTCGGCAAGGAATATATCGAGGAGCTGCCGCCGTTCGAATTCGGTCGCGTCCAGACCCAGATGGCCCGTCAGGTCGTCACCGGAAAGGTCCGCGAGGCCGAGCGCGCCAACCAGTATGAAGAGTTCAAGGATCGCGTCGGCGAGATCGTCAACGGCACCGTCAAGCGCGTCGAATACGGCAACACCGTCGTCGACCTGGGTCGGGGCGAGGGCATCATGCGCCGCAATGACTCGATCCCGCGCGAGCTGTTCAACATCGGCGACCGCATCCGCACCTACATCTATGACGTCCGGCCCGAGGCCAAGGGCCCGCAGGTCATGCTGTCACGCGCCCATCCCGGCTTCATGGCCAAGCTGTTCGCCCAGGAAGTGCCCGAGGTCTATGACGGCGTGATCGAGATCCGCGCCGCCGCCCGCGACGCCGGTTCGCGCGCCAAGATGGCCGTCCTGTCGAACGACAGCTCGATCGATCCCGTCGGCGCCTGCGTCGGCATGCGCGGCTCGCGCGTGCAGGCGGTTGTGGCCGAGCTGCAGGGCGAGAAGATCGACATCATCCAGTGGAACCCGGACGAGCCGACCTTCATCGTCAACGCCCTGGCCCCCGCCGAAGTGTCCAAGGTCGTGCTGGATGAAGAAGCCGACCGCGTCGAGGTGGTGGTGCCCGACGAACAGCTGTCGCTGGCCATCGGCCGTCGCGGCCAGAACGTGCGCCTCGCCTCGCAGCTGACCGGCTGGCAGATCGATATCATCACCGAGACTCAGGATAGCGAACGCCGCCAGCGCGAGTTCGCCGAGCGCACCACCCTGTTCCAGGAAGCCCTGGATGTGGACGAGGTCATCGCCCAGCTGCTGGTCACCGAAGGCTTTGCCACGGTCGAGGATCTGGCCTTTGTCGAGCCCTATGAAATCTCGGACATCGAAGGCTTTGACGAGGAAACCGCCGAGGAACTGCAGGCCCGCGCCCGCGATTTTCTCGACAAGCAGGCTCAGGCCCTGGATGCCCGCCGCAAGGAGCTGGGCGTCGAGGACGGCGTGCTGGAGGTTCCCGGCGTGACCCTGCCGATGGCGGTGGCGCTGGGCGAGAATGGCGTGAAGACGGTCGAGGATCTGGCCGATCTGGCCACGGACGAAATCCGCGGCGGCTACGAGATGAAGAACGGCGAGCGGGTCAAGGTGCCCGGCGTGCTGGAAAGCTTCAGCCTGGCCCAGGAAGACGCCGAAATGCTGATCCTGCAGGCCCGTGTGGCCGCCGGCTGGATCGATGCCTCGGAACTGCCGCAGCCCGAGCCCGAGCCCGAATATGAGGCCGAAGAGGGCGAGGACGGCGAGGAGTCCTATGACGCCGATACCGTCTTTGCCGGGTCGAACACCGACGACGAAACGGTAGAGGAAGGCGAGGGTGAGATCCTCGACACCCTCGACGCCGACCTCGACGACCGCGACGCGTGATGGGAGACCGGACCGTCCATGGGGCTCGCCGAAGCACAGGCTGAACGGGAACGCCGCGATCTGGTCACGCGCCAGGTCATGGACGAGTCTGCCCTGATCCGCTTCGTCGTGGGCCCGGACGGTCAGGTCGTGCCCGATCTGGCCCGCAAGCTGCCGGGTCGCGGCCTGTGGGTCGCCGCCGACCGCGCCTCGATCACGGCGGCCGGCAAGGGCCTGTTTTCGCGTGCGGCCAAGGCTCCGGTCGAGGTTCCTGACGACCTCGCTGACACGGTTGAGACCCTGCTGGTTCGGCGGTGTCTGGAGCAGCTGGGGCTTGCCCGACGCGAAGGCGTGCTTATCTCCGGCTTCGAGAAATCGGCCGCTGCGATCAAGGGCGGCCGGGCCGCCTGGCTGGTCGAGGCGGCTGACGGCGCGCGCGACGGACGCCAGCGTCTGATGGCCCTCATGCGACACACGCCTCGCCCCGTGGGCCTGTGCGGTGCATTCGGGGCGGAAGAATTGAGTTTGGCCCTGGGGCTGGAAAATGCGATACACAGCGTGCTGCTTGCAGGCGGACGCGCGGATCGCTGGGCCCTTGAGGTCAACAGATTGGCGGGTTTTCGTCCGCTTCATCCGCGGGAGTGGGATCGGGCCGGGCCCGGCCACACCTCCGGGGACGGACCGAACGACCCTTGTGACGATGGGCTCCCTGGTGGGCCCGGGCAGGCTGTGGACGGGCAGGGTTCCGACTCCTGAAAGGGAGGCGGGGCGCGCTCGCCCTTTTGTGTTTGATACGTGGCGTCGGGATTGTCCCGGCGTCCAGACGAAGCGACCGGATGACCGACGAGAACGACAAGACCCAGGACGGCAAGACGACCGAGACCTCCAGCGCCACAGGCACAGGCAATGCGAGCTCGGGCGCCGCGACCCCGCAAACGGGACCGCGCGCACCGCTGAGCCTGAAGCCGCGCGCGACGGGCTCCGTCTCGACCGGTACGGTCCGCCAGAGCTTCAGCCACGGCCGCACCAAGACGGTCGTGGTCGAGACCAAGCGTCGCGCCGGTGCGCCGGTCCAGCCGCGCACCCAGGGCTTCGACGTGGCCGGTCGCCGGCCCGCCGCCGCGCCCGTGCGTGCCGATGCACCTGCGCCGCGCCCGACCGATGCCGGTGGCCTGTCGTCCGAGGAACAGGAAGCCCGCCGCCGCGCCATCGAGGCCGCCCAGGCCGAACGCGCCGCCCGCGAAAAAGCTGAAGCCGCCGAGCGTGCCAAGCGCGACGAGGCCACGCGCAAGCTGGCCGAGACCGCCCAGAGCGAGGCCGCTGCCGCCAAGGCCGCAGCCGAAGCCGCTCGCGCCGAAGCCGCCAAGCTGAACGCCGCTGCGCCCAAGCCCGCCGCGAAAGCCGCGCCTGCCAAGGCCGACGCTCCGGCCAAGGCTGAGCCGGTTGCCGAAAAGCCGACGCCCGCCCCGGCACCGGCACCGGCCGCGCCGGAGGCCCCGGCCCGTCCGGCCCGTCCGGCGGTCAATTTCGGCCAGCGCGTGCCCAAGCCCGGCCAGCCGCGCCGCGAAACGCCCGAGCGTCCCGCCTTTGGGGGTCGTTCAGCGCGTGAAGTGGCCCTCAGCGGCCCGCCCGGTGGCGCCGCCGGTCGCCCGCGCGTGCCCAGCGAGCCCGTTCGTTATTCCGCCAATGCCCCGCGCCCCGCGCCGGGTGCAGCCCCTGGTGGACGTGGAGCCCCCGCAGGTCGGGGTGCGCCTGCCGCCGCCCCGGCGACGCCCGAGGTTTCGCGTCCCGCCCGCACCGCCGGTGGTTTTGCCGGCCGCGCCAGTCGTCCCGAGGATGACCGGGATCGCCGTTTCTCGGACGCCGGTCCGGGTAAGGCCATCAGCCGCACGCGCGGTGAACCCAAGCGTCGCGAAGGCCGTCTGACCATTCAGGCCCTGGCCGGTGGTGACGAGGACGCCGCCGAACGGATCCGCTCGCTTGCCTCGGTCCGCCGGGCCCGCGAACGCGAGAAGGAAAAGCGCAAGGGCGGCACGTCCGAAGTACCGAACCGTCCGCGTGAAGTGGTCATCCCCGATGTCATCACGGTCGGCGATCTGGCCAACCGCATGGCCGTGCGCGGCGTCGACATCGTCAAATTCCTGATGCGTCAGGGCATGATGATGAAGATCAACGATGTGATCGATTCCGACACCGCCGAACTGGTGGCCGACGAATACGGCATGACCGTCCGGCGCGTGTCCGAGTCCGACGTCGAAACCGGCTTCCTGGCCGAGGCCGATGACGCCGACGCCACCACGCCGCGCTTCCCGGTCGTAGCCGTCATGGGTCACGTCGACCACGGCAAGACCAGCCTGCTGGATGCCCTGCGCACCACCGATGTGGCGACGGGCGAGGCCGGTGGCATCACCCAGCACATCGGCGCCTATCAGGTTCGCCTGAAAGACGACCAGCGCGTCACCTTCCTCGACACGCCGGGCCACGCGGCCTTCTCGGCCATGCGGGCGCGCGGTGCCAATGTCACCGACATCGTCATCCTGGTGGTGGCGGCGGACGACGGCGTCATGCCCCAGACGATCGAGGCCATCCAGCACGCCAAGGCGGCCGGAGCTCCCCTGATCGTGGCGATCAACAAGGTCGACAAGCCGGGTGCCAATCCGCAGAAGGTCATCAACGAGCTTCTGCAGCACGAGGTCATCGCCGAAAATCTGGGCGGCGACACCCAGATGATCGAGGTCTCGGCCAAGGAACGCACCAATCTCGAAGCCCTGCTGGAGGCCGTTCTGGTCCAGGCAGAGGTCATGGACCTGCGCGCCAACCCCGACCGTTCGGCCGAGGGTGTGGTCATCGAGTCCAAGCTGGACAAGGGCCGAGGCCCGGTCGGCACCGTACTGGTCAAGCGCGGCACCCTGCGTCGCGGCGACATCGTCGTGGCCGGTTCGGCCTGGGGCAAGGTTCGCGCCCTGCTGGACGAACGCAATGCCCAGCTGGACGAGGCCGGACCCTCGGTTCCGGTCGAGATTCTCGGCCTGGACGAGCCGCCCTCTCCCGGTGAGGTGTTCGCCGTGGTGGAAACCGAGGCCCGCGCCCGCGAGCTGACCGACTTCCGCGAGCGCAAGCAGCGTGAAAAGGCCACCGCCGCAAACCCGGTGTCGCTGGCCGATATGATGGCCAAGCTGGGCTCGCAGAAGATCAGCGAACTGCCCGTCGTCATCAAGGCTGACGTTCAGGGGTCCACCGAAGCCATCGCCGGATCGCTGCAGGCCATGGGCAATGACGAGGTCCGCGCCCGGGTCGTGTTCCAGGGCGCCGGCGGTATCACCGAGAGCGACGTCAACCTGGCCAAGACCGCCGGAGCCCCCATCCTGGGCTTCAACGTCCGGGCCTCGAAGCAGGCGCGGGATCTGGCCGATCGGGAAGGCGTGGAGATCCGCTACTATTCGATCATCTACGACCTGCTTGACGACATGAAGGGCGTGCTGTCCGGCATGCTGGCCCCGATCCAGCGTGAAACCTGGCTGGGCAATGCCAAGGTGCTGCAGGTGTTCGACATCTCCAAGATCGGCAAGATCGCCGGTTGCCGGGTGGCCGAAGGCGTGGTCCGCAAGGGCGCCCGCGTCCGCATCATCCGCGACGATATCGTGGTGCTGGAACTGGGCACGCTCAACACGCTCAAACGCTTCAAGGATGAGGTCAATGAAGTGCCCTCGGGCCAGGAATGCGGCATGCAGTTCCAGGGCTTCCAGGACATCAAGGAAGGCGACCTCATCGAGTGCTTCACCGTCGAGGAGATCAAGCGCGAACTGTAATCGCGCCTGATCGCTCGCTGCTACCGGAGACCGGTCATGAAACGTCTTGCCACAGGCCTTCTGTTGCTCGCCTTCATGGTCGGTCCGGCGGCGGCGGAAACCCGCTTCTGGGCCTATGACGCCGCCGACCGCGTTACCCAGGCCCTGACGCAGGGCATCACCATCGAGATCCGTCGCAACTTCTTCGGCGCTGTCAGCGTCCAGCGGTTGTTCTCGACCACGGCACGCGGCTCGGCCGAGATCCGCCGGGGCGGTCCCCGTGAGACGCGGGCCGCCCTGCCGGCCGGGGTTCGGGCCAATGACGTCTATGGCATCGTCAAGGAAGGCGACGGGCGGGGTCTGGTCCGGGCGCTGTGCCCCGGTGCCGATGATGCCTGGCTGCTGACAGGCCGCATTCGTCAGGGCGACCCCATCACCCTGCACGCCGTGGGTCGCTGGACCGACGGCACCTATCGCCACTGCGTGACGCTCAGCTACACCTATCGCGGCGAATGGACCCTGCCCGAGGGCGCCGCGCCGCAGCCTGACGAAACCTCGCCCTCGGCGCGATAAGGCTTTCGAACCGTCATGGATCGCTGATAGCGTGAATCCATGTGCCCCGACCCGTCCCGCCAGAGCGCCCGATGAGACGCCTCCTCGACCTGTTCGGGGTGCTGGTTCTGGTGCTGCTGCTCTCGGCCTTTGACGAGCGCAGCGCCGAACAGACCGTCACCCGCGCCCGCGCCGAACTGGCCGACGTCTGGACGCGCGTCTCATCCCCCGCCGCGCCGGCCCCGGACCTGCCGACACTGGTTGCGGATCACGCCCTTCACGGGCCGTTCGCCGCTTCCGAATCCACGCCCTGGCCCCTGATGCATGCTGACGGGGCGCAGCTTGAGATCACCGGCCTTGGCGTACTTAAGACCCGCCCACACCGGATCGCCACCGGGTCAGAGCCACCCTTTGCCGCGGCGGGTCTCGCGCCCGGCCAGCAGGTCGAGCTTCGCGAGATCACCGACCTTGAGCCTTCTGCCGGGAGCCAGCCGCTGTGTGCTGAATACCCGGCCCGCTATCTGGCGCTGGCGGCACAAGGCCAGACCCTGCGCCTGCTGGCCTTTGCCGACCGGCCCGAGGGTGACGCCCGGGCTTGCGCCGATCTCGCCTTCCGTATTCCCTGAGCGGCGGACATTGCGGAGATGAGCATGGGCGGGGCATTCCGCTTCCTGATGGCGGGACTGGTCGGGGTGATCCTGGGCCTTGTCAGCTGGTCTGAGTCCGGGCCCAGCCTGTCGCACGGCGGTCCGGACGCGGTGCCGGTGCGGGTCGACAGCAACGGCTTTCACACCGATCTGGTCATGGACCGCGCGCCCCTGATCGCGCGGGGCGGACCGCTGGCCGATCTGGTCGCGGACCTTGGCCCCGGCGGTGCGGTGCGGATCGGCTGGGGTGATGCGCGCTTCTATGTCGACCAGAGCCCGGTCACGTCGCGCTTGCCCGACGGGGTCCGGGCCCTGTTCGCGCCGGACAACCCCTCGGTCGTCATGCTCAGCCCGCTCGGCCGGCTGACCCCGGTCCGGAATACCGACCGGCAGGTGCAACTGCGCCTGTCGCCCGACGCCTTTGAGGCCCTGGCGGCCCGGATCGAGGCCTCGCTGGACCTTCAGGGCGGCGCCCCCCGGCTCAGCGCCACCGGCGCGGACGGACGCACCCGCTTCTATGCCTCGACCGAGACCTTCTGGATCGGCCGGATGTGCAATCGCTGGACCGCCGAGGTGCTGGAAGCGGCCGGCCTGACCGTCCATCCGGGGCGGACGGTCGTCGCGGGCGCCGTGCTGGCCGATGCCCGGTCTGCCGCCACGCTGGACAGGGACGGTCGGGACGACTAAACCGCGCCCCCTTGTCATCCGGTCCCTTGCCGGTCCCTGCTGATCGAGGAAGACCCCGCCATGAGCCGACGCAAACCCGGCGCCACGGCCGGCTACGGCGCCAGCCAGCGCCAGCTGCGCGCCTCGGAATTGATCCGCCACGCCCTCGTCGAGGTCATGCGCGAGAACGAGATCCGCGACCCGGCCCTGATCGGTGTGTCGATCACCGTCACCGAGGTGCGGCTGTCGCCGGACCTGAAACACGCCACCTGTTTCGTCGAGCCGCTGGGCGCCGGGGTCGATACGACCGACGTCGGCGGCCAGGTCGACGAGATCGTCAAGGCGCTGAACGCCCATGCCAAATTCCTCCGCGGCGCCCTGGGCCGGCACATCGACATGCGCTTCACCCCCGACCTGCGCTTCCGTCACGACGTCAGCTTCGAGGCCGCCGAGCGGCTGAACCGGCTGCTGGACGACCCGCGGGTCCAGGCGGATGTGAAGCCCCACGGGGACGAGGGCGAGGACGCCTGATGGCCCGCCGCAAGCGCGGTCAGGCCGTGCACGGCTGGGTCTGTCTCGACAAGCCGCTGGAGCTGGGCTCGACCGAGGCCGTGTCGATCGTCCGCCGCCTGTTCGATGCACAAAAGGCCGGTCACGCCGGCACGCTCGACCCCCTGGCCACCGGCATCCTGCCCATTGCCCTGGGCGAGGCGACCAAGACCGTGCCCTTCATGATGGACGCGGAAAAAGTCTATCGCTTCACCGTCACCTGGGGGGTGTCGACCGACAGCGTCGACGCCGAGGGCAGCGAGATTGCCCGCTCGGACGTCCGCCCCTCGCGGGAGGCGGTCGAGGCCGCCCTGCCCTCCTTTGTCGGCGAGATCGAACAGGTGCCGCCGCGCTTTTCCGCCATCAAGGTCGATGGCCAGCGCGCCTATGACCTGGCCCGCGACGGCGCCGAGTTCGAGCTGAAGTCCCGCCCCGTGACCATCCATGAGGCCGTGATTACCGCCTCGGACGCCGACCGGGTCGAGATCCGGGTGCGGACCGGCAAGGGCGTCTATATCCGCTCGCTGGCGCGCGATCTGGCGGTCATGCTGGGGGCCGACGGGCATGTGACCGCCCTCAGACGCGAGCAGGTGGGGCCGTTCTCGACCGAAAACGCGGTCACGCTGGATATTCTTCGCGAAATGGTGCATAGGGGCGCCGCCTCGGAAGGTCTTCTTCCGGTCGCGACCGCTCTGGACGACATCCCGGATCTGGCCGTGACCGCGACGGATGCTTTCTCGCTTCGGCAGGGACGGCCGATCCTTCTGCTTCCCCGACAGATCGAAACCCTGAAAGCCCGGCTCTCGCCCGGCTCGCGGACCGTTTCGGCCTTCGAGGACGGAACCTTGGTCGCCCTCTGTCAGATGCGGGCCGGTCGACTCGAACCCGACCGCGTATTCAATCTCCAATAAGGAGTTCTACGATGTCGATTACGCCTCAACGCAAGGCCGAAGTCATCACTGAAAACGCTCGCGGCGTTGCCGATACCGGTTCCGCCGAAGTGCAGGTCGCCATCCTGACCGAACGGATCGCCAACCTGACCGAGCACTTCAAGACCCACAAGAAGGACAACCACTCGCGCCGCGGCCTGCTCAAGCTGGTCTCGCAACGCCGGGGCCTTCTGGACCACCTCAAGACCGTCGATGAAGGCCGCTATGCCGCCCTCATCGAAAAACTGGGCCTGCGCCGCTAAGGCCAGGTGACGGGAGGGGCCGCCTTCGGGGGGCCCTTTCTCTTATCCGCCGCAGGGCGGACCGGAGGCAGCATGCCTCCACGACGCGAGGGCCACGCCGGTCCTCTTCCAACCCGCCCGGATGCGACGGCGTATCCGGGTTCCTGGGCCCGAAGGACTGAGACAAGCCCTGACTGTCCGCCCCCATCGGCAATCCGGCCATGGGATTCGAAAGAAAAAATATGTTCGATATCAAACGTAAGACCATTGAGTGGGCCGGTCGCCCGCTGACGCTGGAAACGGGCCGCATCGCCCGTCAGGCGGACGGCGCGGTTCTGGCCACCTATGGCGAGACCGTGGTTCTGGCCACCGTCGTGTACGGCCGCGCGCCCAAGCCCGGCCTCGATTTCTTCCCCCTGACGGTCAACTATCAGGAAAAGACCTTTGCCGCAGGCCGCATCCCCGGTGGCTACTTCAAGCGTGAAGGCCGTCCGACCGAAAAGGAAACCCTGGTTTCCCGCCTGATCGACCGTCCGATCCGCCCCCTGTTCGTCAAGGGCTTCAAGAACGAGACCCAGGTGGTCGTCACCGTCCTGCAGCACGATCTGGAGAATGATCCGGACGTGGTCGGCATGGTCGCGGCCTCTGCCGCCCTGACCATCTCCGGCGTGCCCTTCATGGGCCCGATCGGTGGCGCGCGCGTCGGCTACATCAACGGCGAGCTGGTCCTGAACCCGACCCTCGACCAGATGCCGGAGTCCGACCTCGACCTGTTCGTGGCCGGTACCCAGGACGCCCTGATGATGGTCGAGTCCGAGGCCAAGGAACTGTCGGAAGACATCTTCCTCGACGCCCTGATGTTCGCCCACCGCGGCATGCAGCCGGTGATCGATGCCATCATCGACCTGGCCGAACACGCCGCCAAGGAGCCGTTCGACTTCACGCCCGAGGATCACTCGGATGTCGTCGCCTCGATCAAGAAACTGGTCGGCAACGACATCAAGGCCGCCTACACCCACAAGGCCAAGCACGCCCGCCACGAAGCGGTCGGTGCCGCCAAGAAGAAGGCCGCCGAGGCCCTCCTCAAGACCGAGGAGAACCCGGACGGCGTCGACTCGGGCGCCTTTGGTGCCGCCTTCAAGACCTGCGAAGCCGAAGTTCTGCGTCGCGACATCATCGACAACAGCAACCGCGTCGATGGCCGCGCCCTCGACAAGGTCCGCGACATCGTCTCGGAAGTCGGCGTCTTCCCGCGCACCCACGGTTCGGCCCTGTTCACCCGGGGTGAGACCCAGGCCATTGTCGTCGCCACGCTCGGCACCGGCGAGGACGAGCAGTACATCGACGCCCTGACCGGGACGTACAAGGAGAAGTTCCTCCTGCACTACAACTTCCCCCCCTATTCGGTCGGGGAAACGGGCCGCATGGGCGGCGCCGGTCGTCGCGAAATCGGCCACGGCAAGCTGGCCTGGCGCGCCATTCGCCCGATGCTGCCGTCGGCGGAAGAATTCCCCTACACCATCCGTCTGGTCTCCGAGATCACCGAGTCCAACGGCTCGTCCTCGATGGCCACGGTCTGTGGTTCGTCGCTGGCCCTGATGGATGCCGGTGTGCCGCTCAAGAAGCCGGTCTCGGGCATCGCCATGGGCCTGATCCTCGAGCCCTCGGGCGAGTTCGCCATCCTGTCCGACATCCTGGGTGACGAAGATCACCTCGGCGACATGGACTTCAAGGTGGCCGGCACCCGTGACGGCATCACCAGCCTGCAGATGGACATCAAGGTCGCCGGTATCACCGAGGAGATCATGAAGAAGGCCATCGCCCAGGCGTCGGCCGGTCGTCTGCACATCCTCGATGAAATGGACAAGGCCATCGACGGCGCCCGTTCGGAACTGGGCGAATACGCGCCCAAGATCGAATCCATCAAGGTTCCGGTCGACAAGATCCGCGACATCATCGGCACCGGCGGCAAGATCATCCGCGAAATCGTCGAAAAGACCGGCGCCAAGGTCAACATCGAGGACGACGGCACCGTCAAGATCGCCGCCTCGGACCAGGAAAAGATCGACGCCGCCAAGAACTGGATCTCGTCGATCGTGTCCGAGCCCGAGCCCGGCACCATCTACTCCGGCAAGGTCGTGAAGGTCGTCGACTTCGGCGCCTTCGTGAACTTCTTCGGCGCCAAGGACGGCCTGGTTCACGTGTCCCAGATCGCTCTGGAACGCGTCGCCAACCCGGCCGACGTCCTGTCGGAAGGTCAGGAGGTCAAGGTCAAGTTCCTGGGCTTCGACGATCGCGGCAAGACCAAGCTGTCGATGAAGGTCGTCGATCAGGAAACCGGTGAGGACATCACCGACAAGATCAACGCCGACCGCGCCGAACGCGGCGAGCCGCCGCTGTCGGACGACACGGGCGGCCGTCCCAAGCGCGAAGGTGGCGGTGACCGCGACCGCAGCCGCGGCCGTCGTCGCGACTGATCGTGGATCAATGACTGAGGAAGAGGCCCCGTCGGAAACGCCGGGGCCTTTTTCTTGGGCGCTCTGGCTCTGACGCGTCGTCAACGGATGCGGGCGACGCGGCCTATCGATCCGGCCGATTGAACCGGACAGCGGGCTCGCGGCACCTTATCTTTCCGAGAGCGGGAGTGTTCCTTCATGTCGGCGGATCGCATCGACAAGGCCCGGTTGTTCGAGGCCTATCTGGTCGCCGCCGCGCGCACCGGGGATGCGGCGGCGCGGGCCCGGCTGGTTGCGGCGTGGCAGCCGCGGCTGATCGGTCATGCCTGGCGGTTGACGGGCGATATGGAGATGGCCCGCGAGGCGGTGCAGGACGGCTGGGTCGAGATTCTGAAGGGCCTTCCGGCCCTGCGGGACGAGATGGCCTTTCCGGCCTGGGCGCTGATGATCATCACCCGGCGGTGCCGGCGGCTGGGCGGGCGGCGGGGTCGGGATCGGGCGCGGGAGACCGGGATGGACGATGAGATGCCGCTGGTGGTCTCTGAGGGCGAGACCGGGCCCGATGTGCTGGTCCGGCAGCATATGCGGCGGGCGATTGATGCCCTGCCGCCGGACCAGAGGGCGGCGCTGGCGCTCGTTTACCTGCACGAGCTGAGCGTGGCCGAGGCGGCGCTGGCCCTCGATGCGCCCGAGGGCACGATCAAGACGCGACTGATGCATGCGCGGCGCAAGCTGCGCGACCACCTGACCCTTCAAGGAGTGACCCCATGACCGACGATATCGACACCCTGATCGCCAACACCCTCAAGGATGAGGACCGCGCCCTGCTGGCCCGGGCCGGGGCCGAACCCGGCTATTTCAGGCAGATCGGCGAGGTGTTCACCGGACCGACCGGCTGGCCCACCATGGTTCTGGTGGTCGCCCAGGCGGTGATGTTCATCGCCGGCGTCTGGGCCGCCTGGAAGTTCTTTCACGCAACCGAGGCGCTGGAGGCCCTGCGCTGGGGCCTGCCGTCGGCGGTGCTGATCCTGGGGTCGCTGGTGGTCAAGCTGTCGGTCTGGCCGGCCATCCACGCCAACCGGATGATTCATGCGCTCAGGAGGCTGGAACTGCAGCTGGCGCTGCGGCGGCAGGACTGATCCCGATCAGCCCCGGGCCCTCACGCGGCGAAAAATGTCGGCGGCGGTCTCCGGCCCCAGCTCATAGTTGAGGGTCTGGCGCGCCTTGCCGTCCGGACCCATCAGCCAGATGGCGAGGGAGTGGTTCATCGTATAGGCCTCGCCCTCGCCGGACCTGCTGTAGAAGACGTCATAGGCATCGGCGGCGGCGGCCACCTGTTCCGGGGTGCCGGTCAGGCCGATGACGCCCTCGGGAAAGCCGTCGGACGACAGATAGTCCTTGAGTGCCTGCGGCGTGTCGCGGGCCGGATCGACCGAGACGAAGATCATCTGCAGATCCCCACCCTCGGGCCCCAGTTCGGTCTTCAGCGCCTGAAGGAAGGCCAGGGTGGTGGGGCAGTAATCCGGGCAGTAGGTGAAGCCGAAGAAGACCAGACTCCATTTGCCGTCCAGCAGGGCCTGGTCAACGGTTTCGCCGTCCTGGTTGACCAGGGTGAAGGGGCCACCGGCGGTCGGTTGGCCCTCGACGCCGGCCTCGATCGCCTGACCGGCGGTACCCCCGCGCGTCTCGCCCCGGCCCTGCACGACGATCAGGGTCACCAGCGCCAGAGCGACGGCGATACCGATGCAGGCGGCGGAAAAGATGACCACGGACTTGCGGGGCATGAGGTGCTCCTGAACGGTTGCGGCGTCGGGACGTCTCGCCCCGGGTCTCGGCCCGGGTCTATAGAGGGGATGTGGAGACGTTTGAAGCGGATAAAGGGCCGCACGGCCCGGGGCTGAAAGGCTGGCGCAACCTGCCCCGGCGGAGCCGTGGCCTGTCGCTGAGGACGCTGATCATCCTGCGCTGGATGGCCATTGCCGGTCAGAGCGCCACCATTGTCGTGGCCACCGCCGGCTTTCATTTCGACCTGCCGCTGTGGCCGTGCCTGACGGTGATCGCCGCCAGTGTGGTCATGAATCTGCACGCCACGCGCCGGTTAAAGCGGCCCGATCCGCCATTGGCGGACGGCGGGCTGACGGCGGCCCATCTGGGGTTCGACATCCTGCAGCTGACCCTGCTGCTGGGACTGACCGGCGGGCTGCAGAACCCGTTCTGCCTGCTGCTGGTGGCGCCGGTGACGGTGGCGGCGGCCTCCCTGCCCGGGCGTCAGGCGCTGGCGCTGGGCTTTCTGGTGCTGCTGGCGACGGTGGGGCTGTTCTTCTGGGCCATGCCCCTGCCCTGGCAGGCCGGGACCGAGCTGGCCCTGCCGGCGCTCTACCGGTTCGGGATCGGGCTGGCGCTGGTGACCGGGGTGGTCTTCACCGCCGCCTATGCCTGGCGGGTGGCCGCCGATGCCGAAAAGCTGGAACTGGCGCTGACGACCACCCAGGATGTGCTGCAGCGCGAACAGCGGCTGGCCGCGCTGGGGGGACTGGCCGCCGCCGCCGCTCATGAACTGGGCACACCGCTGGCCACCATCCAGATCGTGGCCAAGGAGCTGAAGCGGGCCTTTCCCGCAGATGCCGCCGCCGCCGAGGATGCGGCCCTGATCCTGGAACAGGCCGAGCGCTGCCGGCTGATCCTGCAAAGGCTGTCGCAACGGCCCGAGGATGGGGATGCGCTTTACGACGACATCGCGCTGAAGGCCCTGCTGGAAGAAGTAGCGGCCCCGCACAAGGGCTTTGACCTGGAGTTCGAGATTACGGTGCGGGTGGCGGATGGATCCGCTGCGCCGCGCATCCGCCGGATGCCCGAGGTGATCCACGGCCTGTCGACCCTGGTCGAGAACGCCGCCGATTTTGCCACCGGACAGGTGCGGCTGGTGGCCTCGGTCGATGCGGGCTGGATCGAGATCGAGATCGCCGACGACGGGCCGGGCTTTTCGCCCGACATCCTGCCCCGGCTGGGCGAGCCCTATGTCACCAGCCGGCCGCAGGGCAAGGCGCGCCGGGCGCTGGCCGCCCAGATCGCCGCCGCCGCCGTCCCGCGCGCCGCCCGCCGGGCCGGCCGGACCAAGGACGCCGCGCCGCCCGAAGCCATCGCTCCCAGCCAGGGCGGCATGGGGCTGGGCTTCTTCATCGCCCGCACCCTGCTGGAGCGGACCGGCGGCAAGGTGACGGTCGGGGCAGGCAGTGGAGCCAAAGGACGGTTGCGCGGCGCCCGGGTTGCGGTGCGCTGGCCCCGGCAGGCGCTGGAGCCGGGCCAAGTGTCGCAGGGCGCGCCTGCATCTTGACGGCGGGCGGTCCCGTAACGACGTGATCGACATTGGAGACAGATGATGACCGACACCGACCCCCGTATCACCCGGCTGGACGATCGCTCGCTGCTGGTGCTGGATGACGACAATGCGCTGAGGACCCGGCTGGGGCGTGCGCTGGAATCGCGGGGCTTTGAAGTGACCACGGCGGCCTCGATCGCCGAGGCCCAGACCGCGCTGGGTGAGCGCGTGCCCGCCTTTGCCGTGCTGGACATGCGGCTGGAGGACGGCAATGGCCTGAAGATCGTCGAGGCCATCCGAGAGCGTCGCGACGATGCCCGGATCATCATGCTGACCGGCTATGGCGCCATCGCTACGGCCGTCGCGGCAGTCAAGGCCGGGGCGGTCGACTATCTGCAGAAGCCCGCCGATGCCGACGATGTGGTCAAGGCCCTGCTGGCGACCGGCGATGCCCCCGAGCCGCCCGACAATCCGATGAGCGCCGACCGGGTGCGTTGGGAGCATATCCAGCGCGTCTATGAGCTGTGCGACCACAATGTCTCGGAGACGGCCCGGCGGCTGGGCATGCACCGGCGGACCCTGCAGCGCATCCTGGCCAAGCGCGCGCCGCGCTAGAAGGGCGCGCTAGAAGGGTCTGCGGAAGGCTGCCAGACGGGCGAAGGCGATGGTCAGGGCCTTGCGGCGCGCCGGGGCCAGCGGCTGGGGCCCGGAATCGCGCAGGATGGCCCCGCCGAAATCGTCGGCCACGATCAGACCGATCTCGTCCGGCAGGACGGTGTGCGGAAAGCCGGTCGAGACCGCGAAATAAAACCGGTCGCAAAAGGGGGCATAGTCGCCCCATTTGCGGTCGCAGCGGTAGTCCTCAAGGCTGGACTTGACCTCGCAGATCACGATCTCGCCGCGCGGGCCCAGCGCCATGACGTCGGCGCGGCGTCCGTTGGGCAGGGCCACCTCGACGAGCGGCGCATGGCCGAGGTCCACCATCAGCCGGGCCACCCCCCGGGTGATGCGGCGGGTGGTCTCGGGCCGGGGACCGTCGACAGGCGACAGACTCAGCGACAGGAGCGGGGTGGCGGACATGCCGCCACTATGTTCTGCCTATGTTCCGCATTCAAGCGGGGCGTTTACCGGCCCGTGTGCACGGTGCGGCTGGTGTTGAAGCCCAGCTGGCCGGCGCGGGCGACGAGGCGGCTGCGCTCGGCGGCCGACGGATTGGCACTGCGGTGCCAGATCCACCAGTTGGACTTGTCCGGCAGGCCCATGATGGCCCAGCTGTAGTCCGGGGCGTGATCCCAGACCCAGTAGTTCTGACCCGCCAGACCGCCGAAGCTGAGCAGGCCGGTCAGGGTGAAGCGGAACTTCGCATTGGTCGCCGTGTCGGTGACGCGGGCGTTGGCGCGCAGGACCTCGACCTCGCCGTCCGCCGTGCGGGTGCAGGCGACCGACAGGGAATAGCGGCCGGCGCGGGATTGTGGCGTGAAGTCGATCTGGGCGCGGCTGCAATCCTTTTGCACGTTGTTGGGATTGCGCACGACCTCGAACCAGCGGCCGTCGAAGCGGTCGAGATTGACATTGGTGGCCTGGGCCAGGACGGGGGTTGACAGGGCCATGGCGGCGACCGCGATGGGGGCGGCGATCAGGCGGGACAGATGCATCCGGTGCTCCTTGGGCGGTGAAATCGGTCCGTGCAGTTACGCGCCGGACCCCGGTTGGGTTGCCTTGTCAGCCCCGAGCGCGGGCCGCCCACTGTTCGCGGGTCTGGCCCCAGCGGTCGACGACGGCATCCTGATAGGGCTCTGGCAGGCGTGTCCGTCCCTGATTATAAGATCCCAGCCGCTCGGCCAGCATGCAAGAGGCCCGGTTGTCCGGATCGATCGTGTGAATGACCTCGGTCCAACCCAGAATGTCGAAGGCATAGTCCATCGTGGCGGTGGCGGCCTCAAGCGCATAGCCCTTGCCCTGGGCATCCGGGTGCAGCGACCAGCCGACCTCGGGGCCCGGCCAGCCCTCGGGCTGCCAGGGGCCGATCCGGCCCAGCCATTGACCGGTTTCCCGGTCAAGCACCGAGAACATGGCCACCCCGGTCAACGCCCAGGCCCCGGCCATGCTGATCATGCCGCGCCAGGCGACGGCGCGCGGCTGGACCCCGCCGATGTACCGGGCCGCCTCTTCATCGGCCATCATCTCGGCCCAGCGAGGAAAGTCAGACAGGGCGGTCGGGCGCAGGATCAGGCGCGCGGTTTCGATCCACGGGCCGGGGGCGACGTCGTCCGTATCGGCGTGGGTCAAAGCGGATACTCCTGTTCAAGGCTGTAGGTGCCGCCATTCGGGCCGGTGACACTGGAATAGAGGCCGAAATGGTCCAGCCTGAAAGGGGGCGATTGCAGCAGGTTGTGGCCTTGGATCCAGGCCGCCAGCCGGTCATCGCGCACGGTCGGCTTCAGATAGGCGAGGGTCACATGCGGATGGTAGGTCCGGCGCGGGGGATCGAGCCCCGCCCGACGGCCCGACGCCTCGCAGCGCGCCGCCAGCGCCGTCAGGCGCTCGTCGGGAGACACGCCGGCCCAAAGGGTTCGCGCCCTGTGCCCGTCGCCGAAGGCACCGACCCCCGCCAATGACAGGCTGAGCGGGCCGCGCCCGGCGGCCCGGACCAGTTCTCCATCCAGATCATCGGCCTGTCGAAGCATCATTTCGCCGTAGAAGCTGAGGGTGATGTGCAGGGCTTCGGGCGGGCGCCAGGCCGCGCCGGGCAGGCCGGTTTGCCGCCGGACCAGCGTGTCGGCGATGTCAGGCGGCACAGCGAGGGCGGTGAACAGGCGGACCATGCGACCCTTGGTAGCGGGCGACGCTTCGCACTCCAAGTCCGGTTTCCCTTGCGTGACGGGCCTGCTCTGACGATATTCACTGCAAACGCGGCGACTGTGCCGCACGATCCGTGGGAGACACGCTCGAATGAACGAATTCCGGAACCCTGCGCGCCCCATGCCGCGAACCGCCGACATGGCGATGGATGCGGGCCTGCGCGCCTTCATGCTGGGGGTCTATAACAAGCTGGCCCTCGGCCTCGTGGTGGCCGGTGCGCTGGCCTATCTTACCGGCAACGTGCCCGAGGTTGGCCAGTATCTGTTCACGCAAGGCGCCGACGGCCGCGTCAGCCTGACCATGCTGGGCATGATCGTGCAGTTTTCGCCGCTGGTGATGCTGTTCGGCTCGATGTTCTTCATGAAGAACCCGACGGCGGGCGGGGTAAACCTGCTGTACTGGGCCGTGGTCTCGACCATCGGCGCGGGCATGGGCGTGCTGTTCCTGATCTACAATATGGGCTCGATCGCCTCGACCTTCTTCATCACGGCCGCCGCCTTCGGTGCGCTGAGCCTGTTCGGCTACACGACGAAGAAGGACCTGTCGGGTCTGGGCACCTTCCTGATCATGGGCGTCATCGGCCTGGTGATTGCCATGGTGGTCAATATGTTCCTGGGCAACGGCATGCTGGCGCTGATCATCAGTGTGGTCGGCGTGCTGATCTTCTCGGCCCTGATCGCCTACGACACCCAGCGGCTGAAGATGACCTACTATGCCTTGGGCGGTGACCAGGCGGCGATGGCCGTGGCCACCGGCTTTGGCGCGCTGAGCCTGTTCATCAACTTCGTGAACCTGTTCCAGTTCCTGCTGGCCCTGTTCGGCGGTCGCGAATAAAAGACGGCCCACAGACAGACGAAATCGAGGCCCCGGTGGAAACGCCGGGGCCTTTTTCGTGGGGTCCGTTTCATGGGGGTCAGTCGATCACCTGAAAGCGGCGGGAGTCGAAGACGCGCAGCACCTGGGCCAGGTCGCGCCCGCGTTTCAGCACCTGACCGCCCTGACCGATCACGGCCCACTGCCCCTGTCGGCTCTGGAGGGCCGGGCGCTTCTCGACTCGATAGAGGGGCGCATCGCCCGAGCGGGCATAGACGGCGAACTCGGCCACATCGGCCCCGCCCACCAGGCTGTAGTCGCGCCAGTCACCTGCGGCGACCAGACGCCCATAGATCCGAAGCAGCTGGTCCAGTTCGCGACGCTCGAAGAAGACCGGACCCTTTGCGGCGAAGGGTCCTGAACTGTCGTGTGACGCACTGCTCATGGGCGAATCCTAGCGCGGCCTGCAGCAAACGCCAGAGGGGCCCGGATCACCCGTGCGCGACCCGAAAACCATGACTATGGGAAAAATGACGAGGCCACGAAAACGCCCCCATTTGGTCCTTCGCCCGCCGCCTTGCGGAGAGAGAAAGACCCATCGGCCCGCTGGAGCCCGGAGCGATCCTGGATCCTGAACAGCCCCCCCAGCCCCCCGGGTTCCTCCCCCCAAGGGTTTCAGTGGGCCGACGCTTCCTCCAAGCGAGCATCGCCCGTTCCGGCCATCCCCCTCCCCCCCAGGCCGGGACGGGCGTTTGCGTTGGCGGGGGCCGTAACCCGGTCCCCGCCAGCCTTACCCCACCAGAAAATCAAGGATTGAGCGTCAGGTCGACGGTCTCACCCGCGCGATACACGCGCAGCCGGATCGGGCGCCGATCGGTACCCAGAGCCGTGGCCAGGGCCTGAAGGCTGGAGGCGTCGCGGCCATTGACCGACACGACCAGATCGCCCGCCACCAGACCGGCGACGGCCGTCGGTGTGCCGCCCTCGACCACCTCGACCACCAGGCGATGATCCTGACCGCCACGTTCGCCCGTGCGGGCCTCGCGGAAGCCGGCGCCATAGGCCGTCAGGGCCTCACGCCCCAGCGCAATGCCCCCAGCCTCGGACATTTCGACGACCACAGTGGTGCGCTGTTCGACGCCGTCGCGCAGATAGACGACTTCCAGCTGGCTACCCGGAGCGGCGACGCCGACGGTGGCGAGCACGGAGCCGGCATTGGCCACGGGACGCGACTGGACCCGGACGATCACATCATCGGGGCGCAGGCCCGCCGCCTCGGCAGGTGAGCCGGGGGCGACATCGCGCACCACAGCGCCGCGCACGATGTTCAGACCGAGGTCGCGGGCCGAGGTCGCGTTGAGCGAGCTGAGCAGGGCGCCCGTGCTGCCACGACGGACCTGACCGTTCTCGCGGATCTGCCCGACGACGTAGAGCATGATGCGGGTCGGCACGGCGAAGGCAATGCCGTCATTGCCGCCCCCGCCGCCTGACAGGATAGAGGTGTTGATGCCGATCAGCCGTCCCCGGCTGTCGAGCAGCGGCCCACCGGAATTGCCCGAGTTCACGGCGGCGTCCGTCTGGATATAGTCCTCGACCGCATCGCCGAGGCCCGAGCGGTTGAGGCCCGAGATGACGCCCATGGTCAGGGTCTGGTCGAGGCCCAGGGGATAGCCGACGGCAAAGGCCAGATCGCCGGTGCGCAGGGTGTCGGAATCCGCCACCTCGACCTGGGCAAGGCCCGTGCCCTCGATCCGCAGCACGGCGATGTCGGTGGCCTTGTCCGTGCCGATCAGGACCGCATCGAAGAGGCGACCGTCGGCCAGGTCGACGGTGAATTTCGACCCGCCCTCGATCACATGGTTGTTGGTGACGATGATGCCTTGACCGGCATCGATGATCACACCCGATCCGGTCGAGACGGGCTGGGCCTCGGTATCCTCGGAACGAGGGCCGCTGGACTGGCCCAGGGTGGTCACCTGAACGACCGCAGGCAGGGTGCGCTCTAGCCCCTCGGCGAAGCTGAAGACGCCTCGGGCCTCGTCATAGGGCAGGGGCGTGGCCTGGGCCCAGGCGGCCGCCGGGACGCTGGCCATGCCGGTGACCAGCACGGCTGCGACCGACAGTTTCAGCAGGACAGACCGACGCATCGCATTCCCCTTATCCATTCGCCCCTCCGTCTTAGCGCGAGAAGCGCGCCGTGACGATGGCCCCCGGCACGGCATCATCGATCGTCAGGACGCCGCCGTGGCGGCGCACCACGGCGCGCACAAACGGCAGCCCCATGCCGTGGCTTTCGATGCCGTTGGGGGCTGGGTCTTCTTCGGCTGCGTTCTCGACCGCACCCCGGGCCCGCGCGGGATCCATGCCGGGACCCTGATCGGCGATGGAGACCTCGACCCCGGTGGCGGTCGGGTTCGCCCGCAGCGTCACGACGCCGCCCTCAGGCGAGAACTTCACGGCATTGTCGACCAGATTGGTCAGGGCCCGCTGTAGCAGGGTCCGGACGCCGAGCACCGAGGCCGGCTCGACCTCGACCACCAGACGCACGCCCTTTGTGTCGGCCAGCGGCTCGTAGAGCTCTGCCGTCGCCGTCACCAGCTCGTCCAGTTGCACCCGTTCGAACACCCAGGCCGAACCGTCCCTGAGCGCCAGCGTCTCGTTCATGGCCCGGGTCAAATGCCGGAGGTCGTCGCCGGCGAGGCGGGCCAGCCGGGCGCGTTCCTCGGGCGTGTCGGCTTCCTCCAGTCTTTCCAGTCGCGCGGTGGCCCGGGCCAGGGGGGTGCGGAAGTCATGGGCCAGCTGGTCCGAGGAATCGCGCAGCCAGCCCAGCAACTCTTCCAGCCGGTCGAGGGTGGCGTTGACCCGGACGCTGAGCGGGCGAAGCTCGGGCGCGATGTCATCGACCGGCGGGCGGCGCGAGAAATCGCCCATGGCCGCCCGGTCCAGCGAGGCGCTGACCTCGCCCAGGGCCAGACTCAGCCGGTGCCGGGCAAAGACCGCCGCCGTCAGGCCCGAGATCAGGATCAGCAGGCCGCTGAGGCCGACGATCAGGACCGCCCGGCCCCAGGCCTCGCCCGAGCGGTCGACGACGCGACCGACAATGATCTCGAGCGCGCCCGCCTGACGCTTGACGACCACCACCTCGACATCGCGGCGGGGGCAGAGAGTGCCGGCCGGCAGGCCCGCGACATAGACGTCGTCGCCCAGACTATTCAGGCGGCGGGTTTTCGCGTCCTCCAGCGCGGCCAGACCGGCGGGCTTGCCGCTGGGAGCCCGGATAAAACGCACCCCGGCCCCGCCGCGCCCGGTGCGGCAGACCTCTTCAAGCGTACGGTCTTCCTGGATCGGACCGGACTGGAAGGCGGTCAGCCAGGCCGAGAAATAGGCGGCGTCGGCCTCGGTCACCTGATCGGCCCCCACCCAGGCCTGGACCCCGAGTTTGTCGACCATGGCGGCATAGTCGGCGAGCGCCACGAGTGCTGCCTTCTGGCGCTGATCCGCGCGCACGGCCTGACCCGTGATGACGACCGAGCCTGACAGGGCCAGCGCCGCCAGCACGGCCACGGCCACAGACAGCTGGGCCGAGGTGCGCCCGGACAGCCACCCGCGCAGGCCGGACAGGGGGCCGGTCACGCTGCGTCAGCCCACGCCGTCGAGGTCGCGGAACACGAGACTCTGGCTGCGCGCCGAGACGATCAGCGGGTGCATGACGTCGGGCACCTCGGGGCACTGGTCCTTGAGCCGCCGCCGCAGCGCACTGATCCGGGCATCGATGATGTTGACGAAATTGTCGGGCAGGAAATTCCATTCCACCCAGCAGCGGTCCCACAGCATGGTCTTGGTCACCGGCTGGCCGTGCGCGGTCATCAGTTCACAGACGATGGCAAATTCGAGCGGCGACAGCTCGATGGAGCGGAGCGCGTCGTCCTCGCTCTGGATCTGCAGGGTGCGGGCGCCGGGCGACAGGATGAAGGGACCATTGGTGACATCGCCCCCGTTTGCCTTTGACCGGCGACCCGACCGGCGCAGCTGGGCCGCGATCCGGGCAAGCAGCTCCTCGTCGCCCACGGGCTTGGACAGATAGTCGTCGGCCCCGCCCAACAGGCCCTCGACCTTCTGCCGCTCGGCGCCGAGCGCGGTCAGCATCAGGGCCGGGGCGTCGGCCGAGGGGCTCTTGCCTGCCCGGATGCGCTTCAGCGTTTCCAGACCGTCCAGACCTGCCGTGAGCCGGTCGAGGATCAGCACGTCATAGGGGGTGTCGGCAGTGGCTTCGAGCGCCGCCTCGCCCGACTCGACCCGGTCGACCCGCGCAAAGCCCGCCCGTATCAGACGGCTGGCGACATGTTCGGAGAGGGCGGGCTCATCCTCGAGTAAAAGGGCGGTGCAGCCCCCGAACACCTCGGCGAGCTGGGCGAAGGGGTCCTCGCCCGCCGCCGCATCCGTCTGGTTCGCCTCGTCCATAGCCCCGTCTCCCCACTCGTTCAGAGGATAGGCCCCTGTCCCGGAAAGACAATGTTCGGCCGATCAACCGGTCCGCGCGCCTGATACTTCCTGACGTGCGGGTCTAGAACGCGCTCTGCCCGGTGATGGCACGGCCAAGGATGAGAGCGTGGACGTCGTGGGCGCCTTCATAGGTGTTGACCGTCTCGAGGTTCATGGCGTGGCGCATGACGTGCATCTCGCCGGTGATGCCGGCCCCGCCGTGCATGTCGCGGGCCTCGCGGGCGATGGCCAGGGCCTTGCCGCAATTGTTGCGCTTCATCATCGAGATGGCCTCGGGCACCCAGGCGCCGGTATCGAGCAGGCGGCCCAGCGCCAGCGCGCCTTCCAGGCCGAGAAAGATCTCGGTCTGCATGTCGGCCAGCTTCTTCTGGACCAGCTGGCGCGAGGACAGCGGCCGGCCGAACAGCATGCGCTCGCCGACATAGTCGCGGGTCAGGTGGAAACAGGCCTCGGCCGCGCCCATCGCCCCCCAGGCGATGCCGTAGCGGGCCTTGTTGAGGCAGGAGAAGGGCCCGCGCAGGCCCTTGACGCCCGGCAGGATATTGGCCTCGGGCACGAAGACGTCGTTCAGGCCGATGTCGCCGGTGATGGAGGCGCGCAGCGACAGCTTGTCGCCGATCTTGTCGGTGGTGAAGCCGTCAAAGTCGCGCTCGACGATGAAGCCGCGGATCTCGCCGTCCAGCTTGGCCCAGACCACCGCCAGATCCGAGATCGGCGAGTTGGTGATCCAGTATTTGGCGCCGTTCAGCTTGTAGCCATTGGGTACGGCCTCGGCGCGGGTCTTCATCGAGGCCGGGTCCGAGCCGCCGTCGGCCTCGGTCAGGCCGAAACAGCCGATCAGTTCGCCCGCCGCCATGCGGGGCAGGAAGCGGGACTTCTGCTCGTCCGAGCCAATGGCATAGATGGGGTACATGGCCAGCGACGACTGGACCGACATGGCCGAGCGATAGCCGCTGTCGACGGCCTCGATCTCGCGCGCGATCAGGCCATAGGCGACGTGGGAGGCGTTCGCGCCGCCGTATTCCTCGGGCAGCATGGCGCCGAGGAAGCCCATCTCGCCCATCTCGGTCATGATCGACCGGTCGAAGGTCTCGTCGCGGAAGGCGGCGACGACGCGCGGCAACAGCTGCTCGCGGGCATAGGAGCGGGCGGCGTCGCGGATCATGCCCTCGTCGTCGGTCAGGCGATTGTCCATATCCAGCGGGTCATCCCAGCGGAAGGTGCGGGTCGGGGGGGTGCCGTCGGCCATGGAGGCGCTCCTGAATCTGCGGGCGGGTCGCTGATCGGACCTCTTTTTCTGCCCCTGCCGCGCGGGTTTAGGCCAGAACGCGCCGGACGGGTAGAGGGCCGCGCCGACTGCGGCTATGATCCGCACCATGAGCCGCCTGTTTCACCGTCTGTTCGTCGCCCACCCGCGGGAGGTGGACGAGGGTTATTTCCAGCACATGGCCGCGTCGTCGCGGTTCGGGTTTCGCCTGCTGAGGCTTGCCGGTGCGGCCTTCCTGCATTCGCTGGTGCCGGGCCTGTGCAAGAGCACCGTCTCGCGCGAGGTGTGCTGCATGGCCGATGAGATGGACAGCCGCGCCCGCGAGGCGCGCGAGTGCCGTATGCGCGAGGCGGGTGTGTGGGATCCCGGCCTTTGACACAGGGACCGCTGGCGGGCGTTCGCGTGCTGGATCTCAGCCGGGTGCTGGCCGGGCCGTGGGCGACGCAGACGCTAGCGGACCTCGGCGCCGAGGTGATCAAGATCGAGCGGCCCGGGGCGGGGGACGACACCCGCCTGTGGGGACCGCCCTTCACGACGAAGACGGATGGGTCGCGGGGGGACGCGGCCTATTTCCTCTGCGCCAACCGGGGCAAGAAGTCGGTGGCGGTCGACATCGCCACACCCGAGGGGGCCGAGGCGGTCCGCACACTGGCTGCGACCTGCGATGTGGTGGTCGAGAATTTCAAGACCGGGGGGCTGAAGAAGTACGGGCTGGACTGGGTGGCGCTGAAGGCGATCAATCCGAAGCTGGTCTATTGCTCGATCACCGGCTTTGGTCAGGACGGGCCCGACGCCCACCGGGCGGGCTATGACTATATGATCCAGGCCATGGGCGGGCTGATGAGCGTGACCGGCCAGCCCGACGGAGCGCCCGGGGCCGAGCCGATGAAGGTCGGGGTGGCGGTCGCAGACCTGTTCACCGGCCTCTATGCCTCGAACGCCATTCTGGCCGCGCTCTGGCATGCGCGGGCGACGGGCGAGGGCCAGCAGATCGACATCGCCCTGTTTGATGTGCAGGCGGCCATGCTGGCCAATCAGGCCACCAACTGGTTCGTCTCGGGCATCGCCCCCACGCGCATGGGCAATGCCCACCCGAACCTGTCCCCCTATCAGCCCTTTCCGTGCACGGACGGTATGGTCGTGATCGCGGTCGGCAACGATGGACAGTTCCGCGCCCTGTGCACCGCCTTGGGTGCGCCGGGCATGGGCACCGATCCCCGCTATGCCACCAATGCGGTCCGGATCGAGAACCGCGCGACCCTGTCGGCCCAGCTGTCGGCGATGACGGCCGGACACGACATGAAGGGGCTGATGGTGGCGCTGGAGTCGGCGGGCGTGCCCTGCGGCCCGGTCAATACGATCGATCAGGTGTTCGCCGAACCCCAGGCGAGGCACCGGGGGCTGGAGGTCCACCAGACCCGCGCCGATCTGTCGGAGCCCATCCGCACCGTCGCCAGCCCGATCCGCATGTCGGCCACGCCGGTCGCCTATGACCGCCCGCCCCCCGCGCTGGGGGAGCATACGGATGAGGTGCTGGGAGAAGGCTAGGGTATGAACTCTCTGAGATTATTGGTGTAGCCCAGCATCCAGGCAATCAGAGTGGCCCCGGCGACAAGGCCAACACCCCACCATTTCAGCGACGGAGAGCCCACCGTCCCATGAATGTCCGCCTCGTCCAGCTCTCCGATGCGGCCGGGAATGGCGTCTTCCTGCCAATCGTCAAAATCGTCCGGCGTCGCAAATTCGCCCGCCCGCGCGCGGCGGGCAATGTCTCGGGCCGCGTCGATCTGCTCCTCATATGCAACAACCCGGATGCCGCCGAGGGCCAGCTGCACGTGGGGCAACATGGTGGCCATGTCGCGATCGGGAAGCCAGGCGCGGATACCGTGCCGGCCCAGCAGGGCGACCAGCAGCTCCGCCTCGGCCACCGTCATGAAGCGGGCGACTTCAAACTCCTCAGCCATCCCGCCCCTCCGACATTGCGCCCCTTACAGGTCCAGCAGGAAGCGTTGCGGGTCCTCGAGGTGCTCCTTGATCCGCACAAGGAAGGTCACGGCTTCCTTGCCGTCGACGATGCGGTGATCATAGCTGAGGGCCAGATACATCATCGGGCGGATC